>PKXE01000080.1:0-31473 GCA_003132265.1 Candidatus Dormiibacterota bacterium
GCGCCGCCGGCGCCGTCGTCGCACCGGTAGCAACATCCCAGCCCCGAACAGCAAGCTCAAGGTTGGCCTGAGACCGGGCACCAGGCCGAGCTTGTTGAGGGGCCAGAAACGAGCGACCGCGATGTCTTTGACGCCGGTCCGGGGCTCCCAGCCGAAGGTGCGTGAATCCTCGGAAAAGTTGCGATTATCGCCCATCACGAAGTAATCGCGGCGGGGGATCTGCATCCACTTCCCGGTCATCGGTAGCAGCGGCGAGAAGGTTCCCGTCTCGGTGCAGCACTCGACCTCGTCCTGCCAGACGCCGTTGATGTAGGGCTCCTTGAGTTGGATCCCTCCGGTCGCGGAGGCGGGTCGGGTTTCGCTGATATACACGTGGCCAACGTGGTGGCTGTCCGGAGCGATCCGTACCCATTCGCCGGGCAGGCCGATGACCCGCTTGATGAAGTCGGAAGGCGAGGCGATCGGCGGCTTGATGATCACAATGTCGCCGCGCGAGGGGCCCCCAAAGTACAAGGACACACGCTCGGCGATGAGCAGGTTGTTGTTCTGCAGGCCCGGGTACATGCTGGTGCCCTCGACGTGTACCGGCTGGATCGCGAAGGCGATCAACAGATAGATGAGCACCGCCAGTGCGACGACCTCCACGAGGTCCCGTACCAGCGACCGCCGCTGGTAACTCCCTCCGGCATCGACCCCGACTGGAGCGGGGCCGGGGCCGATCACGGGGTCCGTTGGCACCTCGGCAGTATAGGGAGGGGTGGACGACCCTTCCGGCGGTTAGATCGAGATCGCGAGCCGGTCGAGCAACCCGTTGAGCTCTTCTTCGGAGAAGTACTCAATCACGATCCTGCCCCGACCCCTGGGCCCGGCGAAAACCTTGACCCTGGTGCTCAGCCGTTGGGTGAGCGCCTCTTCGATCGCTACCAGGGCCGAGTCAGAGGAAGGCACTAAGCGACTCGGACGGCCAGGTCGGTCGCCAGCCTGCTGGGCCACGAGCCTCTCTGTCTCCCGGACCGAGAGGCTCTGGGCCACGATCCGGCCGAGCATCTTGACCTGAGCCTGCGAGTCCGGCAGCGACAGCAGCGCCCGGCCGTGAGCCGGCGCGATCTGCCCTCCTTGGATAGCCATCTGTACCGCGGGGGCGGTCTGCAGGAGCCGCATGGTGTTGGCCACCCCGGAGCGGCTTCGGCCCACGCGTTGGGCGACCTGCTCTTGGGTCAGACCGAATACGTCGCAGAGCCGGGCAAAGGCGCGTGCCTCATCCAGGGCCGAGATATCGGTGCGCTGCAGGTTCTCGACCAGCGCGACCTCCAGCTTCTCCCGATCGGGCCCAACCGGGCGCACGACCGCTGGCACGCGCCCCAGGCCGGCCAGCTGGGCGGCCCGCAGGCGCCGCTCCCCGGCGACCAGTCGGAACCGCGTCCCGTTGGCCTCGACCACTAGTGGCTGAAGCACTCCATACGTCTGGATCGACTCGGCCAAGGCGCGCAGCGAGGCCTCATCGAAGTTGGTGCGGGGCTGCTCTGGGTTCGGGTCGATCAGAGCGACCGGGACGTCTCGAGTGCCATGTCCGCCCAGGATCGGGTTGAAGTCGGTGGCCCCGGTCGGGATCAGCTGCTCCAGCCCCCTGCCGAGGCCGCGCCGCTTGGTCACGCCGCTACCGGGGCGGTCCGAGCGAGCAGCTCGTCAGCCAGAGCCCGGTAGGCCGCCGCGGCTCGCCCGGCAGGCTCGTAGAGGGTGATCGGCAGACCGTGGCTCGGAGCCTCGCTGAGACGGACGGAACGGGGGATCACGGTAGTGAAGGCTTGGTCGCCGAACCGGCGCCGGACCTCGCTCACCACCTGCGAGCTCAGGATGGTCCGGGGGTCGAACAGGGTCAGCACGATTCCCGCCAGGGTCAGGGCGGGATTCAGAGACTGCCGCACCAACGCCTGGGTCTGGGTCAGCAAGGAGAGGCCCTCCAGCGCGTAGTACTCGCACTGGAGCGGGATCAGGAGCGAGTCGGCGGCCACCAGGCAGTTGACGGTCAGAAGCCCGAGCGACGGCGGGGTGTCGAGAAGTACGTAGTCGTAGTCCTCGAGGCCGTCGAGAGCGAGCTTGAGCCGGGACTCTCTGAGCGGGAGCTCGGCTAGCTCCAGTTCGGATCCTGCCAGGGATACGTTGGAGGGCACCAGGGTCAATCCGGGCACCTCACCGATCTTGACCGCGACCTCCAGCAGGGGCTGCCCCAGGACGATGACGTCGTAGATCGAATTGGAGAGATCGGCCGGCCTGACTCCCAGCCCAGAAGTGGCGTTGCCCTGCGGGTCGCAGTCCACCAGAAGCACTCGCAGCCCTCGCTCCGCCAGGGCGGCGCCGAGGCTCACTGCGGTCGTCGTCTTCCCGACCCCGCCCTTCTGGTTGCAAACGGTTATCACCCGAGGGCGAGACATGAGCGGCAGTATAGGAGCGCCGGGATGTTTCACGTGAAACACTTCTGGCTCTTCACGGGCGGGCGGTGACGGGACCGTCCGGGATCACCTCTCCCGCCCGGTAGGACCTCCGAATCAGGCCGTCCCGAACTTCCACCGCACCATCCCCCAAAACCTGCCACCCTCGTTCCCCCGTCAAGATGGCCGTCCGCTCAGCAATGCCGACGAGGCGGCAGCCAGCGGGCACTCGCCGGACCACCGCCGGCCGCAGGACCCGCATGAAGGTGGAGTCCCAGTGGACGCCGAAGACGTCCCCGGGACAGAGCCCGAGGCCGCCACTGAAGCGGAAGCGACCTCGGGCTGGCCCGGACCGCTGGGCGGCCCCGGCGATCATGGCCCCGGCGCTACAACCGCCGTAGACGGCTCCCCTGTCGAGCGCCTGCAGCACGGCTGACCAAAGAGGCGTGCCCTCCAGCGTTCGGGCGAGGTATTCGGGGTTCCCGCCTGAGAAGAAGACCAAGCTCGCTTTGCTGACCACCTTGGCGTGCGCTGCAAGCTCCGCGTCCTCGCGGGTGCGGACCGGCAACGCGCGGGCCAGCAAGCCCAGGGCCGCGTAGTGTTCCAGCCCCATCTCGTTCCAGCGCCCGAAGGCCGCGTCACCCTCCGGGGCGCTCGCGGTGGCCAGCACGACCACCGTGCCGTCCCCACCCGCGCTGCTCAGAGCTTCAAGCTCGGCTTGCCCGACCCAGGGCTCGAACTCCCCGGAGCCCAAAAGCAGGCACCGGGGAGTTCGGCGGGACCCGCCCTGTCCCTCCCCCTCCATCTGGCGGAAGTCGGGCCCGGTCAGGCTCCTCTGGTGCTCGGGGCCTTCGCGATGGGCGCCGGGATGACCTTCGCGCTCGGTGCCGGGCCGATCTTCGCGCGCGGCGCGGGGGTGATCCTTGCGCTGGGTGCCGGGGTGATCTTCTCCTTGAGCGCCTTGACGACAGCCCCGGTGTTTCCGTTTCGGTCCCCGGCCTTCGTGCTGATCTCCAGGAACGGCTGGATCAGATCGAGCGGCAAGGGGAAGACCACCACCGTGTTCTGCTCGGTGCCGATCTCAGCGAGCGTTTGCAGATAGCGCAACTGCAAGGTGGCCGGCTCCCTGCCGATCACCTTCGCGGCCATCGTCAACTGCTCGGCCGCCAGGAACTCGCCCTCGGCGCGGATGATCTTGGCCCGCTTCTCGCGTTCCGCCTCCGCCTGCATGGCCATCGCCCGCTGCATTGACTGCGGCAGGTCCACGTCCTTGACCTCGACCGCGGTGACCTTGACGCCCCAGGGTTCGGTCTGCTCGTCGATCACCGTCTGCAACTCGCCGTTCACCTTGTCTCGCTGACTCAGCAGTTCGTCGAGGGTGGACTGGCCCAAGATGGAGCGCAGGGTAGTCTGGGCGGCGGTGGAGATGCTGCCTCGGTAATCGTTGATTTTGACGTAGGCGTCGCGCGCGTCAACCACCCGGAAAAAGACCACCGCGGTCACCCGCACCGTGACGTTGTCCTTGGTGATGATGTCCTGCGGCGGCACCTGGTGCACATTGATACGCAGATCGATCTTGAGCAGCCGGTCGATACCGAAGGGAATGATCAGCCGCGGACCTGGTCCTTTGACGTCGATCAGCCGGCCGAGGCGGAAGACGACGCCGCGCTCGTACTCATTAATAACGCGGAATCCGGTGGAAAACGTGGTCAACAAAAGCACCACGACGATCACCAGGATCACCAAACCTGCGCCAGCCATTGCCTCGCCCTCCTTATTCGATACCGGCCCCGGCACCCACGCCGGGCTCGGCCACTTCTTCGCTGACGGGCGTCGGGCCGGGCAGCGGATCCACAAGTAGCGTAAGGCCATCCTGGGCCATTACCTCGACCTGGGTGCCTACCTCGATCGGCTCACCATGCCGCGAACCGATGCGCCAGAGCTCTCCTTCGACGGCGGCGATCCCGTAGGGGTCGGCCCGTTGGCGCACCACTGTGGTCAGTCCCAGCAGTTCATGGGTGCTGGACGCGAAGGGCATGTGCCGCACCCGGAGGGCGCGCCGGCTCAGAGTGATCCAGATTCCCCCCGCCACGACCGGTACGGTGATCAGTGCCACCAGGCTCACCCCGGTCTCGCCGGGAGAGCTCCTGAAGAGGAGAAGGCCCCCGGCGACGGCCGCGCCAACTCCGACGAGGCTGACCAACCCGTGGCTCTGCCCCGCGGTGTCCACCACCAGGAGCGCGGCGGCGGCGCCGACCAAGACCAGGCCCAGCCCGTCGACGGGCAGGTTAATTAGCCCCACGACAGCCAGCGCCCCAGCGACCATTCCCACCGCGCCAAATAGAAGTGTCCCGGGGTGGATGACCTCCAAACCCACGCCCAGCAGGGCTACCAGGAGCAGCACGAAGGCAACCGAGGGATTTTCCAACAGGCCGAGAAAGCCGGTGGCAGGAACCGCCCGGCTCGCCGGGCTGGCCGCGATGACTTGGAGCTGACTCCCGACNNTCGATCATACCCCGCGACTCGGAATTGAATCGGAGCTGAACTCCGGCACGGATAATAGGCTCGATGGAAGCCATCTCGATCACAGGAAATTGAAGGTTCCGCAAGCTCCCAGCGTCCGGGTGTTGGCGGTCCCCGCCGACGCCAGGCAGCAGTGGGACAGTTACGTCAGCGAGCAAGAGACGGGCAACCTGCTGCAGTCGTGGGGTTGGGGGGAGCTGCGCCGGCGGTACGGGTGGCGAGTCTTCCGACTGGCCGCCGTGCGCGGACCCGGGGCGCAGTGGGTCGGGTCCATCCAGGTCCTGCAGCAAGGGATTGGGCCCGGCGGGCTGGGCTGGGGGTATTCCCCTCAGGGTCCGGTGCTGTCGTCACTGGGAGATGTCGAGGCATGTCGAGCACTGTTGCACGCCGCGGCCAGCAGGTTGCGGCACCAGCGCGCCTTCCAGCTCAAATGCGACCCTGAGTGGCCAGTCGACTCGCCCGAGGCCCGAGAGCTCAGGGCACGGTGTGGCCTCCGCCCGGCCCGATTCGATGTCCAGCACCGGCAGACCTGGCTGGTCGATCTGCGGGGCGGTGTCGAGGCCCTCTCAGCGCGAATCCCCTCGGCGACCAAGTATTGCATTCGCGTCTCCGAGCGCGAAGGGGTGGTGGTCACCGCCGAACGCGGCCCGGAGGCGGTTAGCACCTTCTATTCACTGCACATGGACACGGTAGGCCGAAAGCAGCTCCATTCCCGCCCGCTCTCCTACTACCAGGCGGCGGCCGAGGAGCTGGGGGCGACCATCTTCATCGCCTCCTACCAGGGCCAGCCCCTGGCCGGGGGATTGACGGTCGCTTTCGGCAGACGGCTGGTGCACCTGTTCGGAGGCACCAGCACCGCGGCCCCGCGGGCCCACGCCAGCTATGCGATGCAGTGGGCGATGATGAAGTGGGGGATCGAGCAGGGGTGCGCGATCTACGACATGTGGGGCGTTCCCCGAAGGTTCAACCGCGCTGACCCGGCCCACGGATACGCCAAGTTCAAGACCAAATGGAGCGGCCAGCTCGGCAGCTACAGTGGCCTAATGATCGCGCCGATTTTGGGTCCGCTGGACCCCGTGGTGCACGGGCTGGAAGCCCTCCTGCTCCGGCGGCGCCCGCTACTCCGCTAGCCGTGGGCNNCCGCGCACCAACCGCTGGGTGACCACGGTCTACGCGCCCCCGCGCGAGGTGTTCGCGGCCGCGGAGCAGGTGATGGCGCTGCCTCCATTCAGCTTCCGGGTCATCGACGACCACACGGCGGAGGTGGCCCAGGTGTTGGCCAACGGGTTTTTCGGCCAGTGGAGCAAGGTCAAGCACCCCAAGACCAAAGTGAGGATCGAGTGTCATCCCACTGCCCGGGGGACTGAGCTGACCATGATCGCGCAGGGGCAGCGCAGCGCCACCATCCGGGCCGTCAATCTGCTCCGGATCCTAACTCGGGGCGAGCGTGACACCTTCACCGTCTACCGGCTGAGGGCGATTCCCCCAGGACCGTGCTCGGTGGTCCAGAGTTGGGCCGGCACCGGATATCCACTGTTCTTGGGTCCCGACTACGGGGCCAAGCGGAGCCTACCGGTGCTCCCGGCCACTCCGCTGGTGGCGCTCGAGCAGGTTGGCCGCTGGGTCAGAGTCCGGGGCGGGACCGGCGATGACATCCAAGATGGGTGGATCGAGGCGGATCAGCTGGTCCCGGAGTTCCTCCCGGCCCGAACCGGCGCCGCTTAGCCTCTCAGCCCCGGGTGGCCCGGGGATCGGCGTGGTGCGAGAGATCGTGCCAGGCACCCGAAAAGAGGAGGGAGTTGGCGGCCTCCGGCCCCTCGCTACCCGCCGGGTAGAACGTGATCCGCGGCATCTGCTCCAGGACCGGCTCCAGGGCCGCCCAGGCCGCCTCGGTCTCGTCCTGGCGGATGAACAGAGTGTGGTCTCCCAAGAGCGCGTCGTGCAGCAGCCGCTCGTAGGCCTCAGCCGGCTGAGTTTTGAAGGACTGGCCGTACGAGAAGTCCATACGCACCGGCTGCTCGACCACCGTGGCCCCGGGCTGCTTCGCCATGAAGGACAAGGAGATTCCCTCTTCGGGCTGAATGCGGATGGTCAGTCGGTTGGGAGTTAGGTGCTCGATTCCGGTCCCGGCAAACAGGTGGAGAGGTACGTCTCGGCAGAACAGCATGACCTCGGTACGTCGAGTGGAGAGCGCCTTGCCGCACCGGAGGTAGAAAGGAACCCCGGCCCACTCCCAGGTGTCCACGGCCAGCCGCATCGCGACGTAGGTCTCGGTGGTCGAGTCGGGTGAGACACCCTCGCCCTCGCGGTAGCCGGGCATCATGGCCCCGTTGACCGAGCCTCTGGTGTACTGCCCTCGGACCACCTCGCTGGGGTCCACCGGGCGGATCGACTTGAGAACCTTCACCTTCTCGTCGCGCAGGGCCTCGGGATCGAACGAGCTGGGTGGCGACATGCAGGTGAGGGCGAGCAGCTGGAGCAGGTGGTTCTGGAAGATGTCTCGGATCGCTCCGGTCTCCTCGTAGAGATGGCCCCGGCTTTCGATGCCGATATCCTCGGCCACAGTTAGCTGCACTTGGTCTACCACGTCTCGGTTCCAGATTCGCTCGACGAGAGTGTTGCCGAAGCGAAAAACCAGGAGGTTCTGGACCGTCTCCTTGCCAAGATAGTGGTCGATCCGGAAGATGCGGTCCTCGGGGACCGTCTTGTGGAGGGCGACGTTGAGGGCCACCGCGGACTGGAGATCGTGCCCAAAGGGCTTTTCGATAATCACCGATGACCCCCTGGCCAGTCCGGCACCCTTCAACTCGTCGAGGATGGTGACGACGGCGGACGGTGGGACGGCCAGGTAGACCAGCCGCCGCGGCAGCTTCAACGCCTTGGCGAGCTTGTCGCCGGTTCCCACCTGGTCATGGGTGGTGGTCAGATAGCGAAGCCGCTTGGCGAACTCCGCGAACCCGTCCCGCTGAAAGCCGGTCCGGGAGAACTGCTGGACCGCCTCGCGGGCTATCTCCTGAAATCCATGATCGCCAAGCTCTTTGGTCGCGGTCCCCAGGATTTCGCACTTGCGCGGCAGTAGGCCTTGCAGACTGAGTTCGTAAAGGGCCGGGATCAGCTTGCGCTGGGCCAAGTCGCCGGTGGCGCCAAAGATCAGAAGATCTTGAGCGGGGGGCACGCGGAGGTGACTTTGGGCCACGCGTCGAGTCTACGGGTGCGAGCGTAGGAGGGTTCAGCTGATCACTACGACCGCTCCTATACTCGGGGCGTGGCCAGCGGCCGAGCAAAGTCGGATTCAGAAGTGGAGCGGGATGAACTGGCCGAGCCCCAGGACGTCCGCCAGCTGGTGGCTGGCTTCCCGCGCCTATCCCAAGACAGGCTGGCGGGGCTCCTCGACGGTCCCCGGGCATCCGACTCGCGGGTGGACCCCGCCCAGCAGCTGGTGGAGGGAACTCTCTGGGTTGTTCTCGAGGCGGCGGAAGCCCACCGGTCGGCGACGCTCCCCCTGGAGGACCTCTTTCAGGAGGGGAGCACCGCCTTGGTCACTGTGGTCCACGGCCTCGACCCGACCAATCCGCTCTCTCCTGACCAGTTCCTAGGCCGGGTGCGTCAGGCTGTGGGCCAAGTGATGGACGCGCTGGTGGCCGAGGAGGAGGCCGCACGCGTGGAGGACCTGCGCTGGGCCGCCGACGCCGAGCGCCTCTTCGCGGCGGAGGCGGAGCTGCGGCTCGACTCCGACACGGCACCCACGGACCTTCTGCTCGCGGCCCATCTGAGCTGGCCGGTGGCCAGGGTGGCGCAGCTCCGGGTCGCGGTGGAAGAGGCTCGCTCGCAGCACGACGTTGAGCTGATGGACATCCTGGGGGAGATCGAGGGCTCATGAACGAAGGAATCAAGAACGTCCCGCTCGACAAAGTCCCGCTCGACGCGGCCCATCGGGCGCTGGGGGGACAGATGGTGCCGTTTGCCGGCTACTCGATGCCGCTCCACTACGGTTCCATCCGCGGTGAGCACCTGGCGGTACGAGAGCGAGCCGGCCTGTTCGACGTCTCGCACATGGGCGAGGTGAACGTCACCGGTCCGGGGGCCCTCGCCTTCCTGGAGCGACTGGTCACCAACGATGTCTCCAAGCTCAGCCCGGGGCGGGCTCTCTACACCGTGATGTGCCATCCGGACGGCGGCATCGTCGACGACCTTCTGGTGTATCGCGACCAGGAGGGCTACATGTGCGTCGTCAACGCTGGCCGCCGCGACGTCGACCTGGAGTGGATGAGTCAGTGCCTGTCAGGGCATGATGCTCAGGTCACCGACGTCTCCGCCGAGACCGCCCTGCTCGCCGTCCAGGGCCCTCGGGCCAAGGCGATCGTGCAGTCCCTCAGCTCCGTGGCGGACCTGGACGCAATCCGTTACTACCACCACCACTTCGGCGAGGTGGCTGGGGTGCCGGTCCGAATCTCCCGCACCGGGTACACCGGCGAGGATGGGTTCGAACTCTATGCGAGCGCTGCCGACGCCGAGCGGCTGTGGTCAGCGATCCTGGAGGCCGGAAGCCCCCACGGGCTGATCCCAGCCGGGCTGGGGGCCCGCGACACGCTGCGCCTAGAAGCTGGCTTCCGGCTTTACGGTCAAGACATCGACGAGGCCAGCGACCCCCTCAGCGCCGGACTGGGGTGGGTGGTAAAGCCGGCCAAGGGGCCTTTCATCGGCAGCGAGGCGCTGGCCGCCATCGCGGCCGCCCCGCCCCGCGCCTTCATCGGGATGAAGCTTGGCCCCCGGGAGATCCCCCGCCACGGCCACCCGATCTACCGAGGCGCGCGACAGGTCGGCGCGGTGACCAGCGGCTCCTTCGGCTTCACGGTTGGCGCCGGTTTGGCGATGGGCTATGTGGAGCCCCAGTGTGCCACGCCCGGAACGGAGCTCCGGATCCAACTCCGCGCGGACCCGCTGCAGGAGGCGACGGCGCCGGTCCTGGCGCTACCTTTCTACAAACGCCCCGAGAGCTGACGCGGCGGGCTGGACCGAACGGGAGGATAGCTGGTGCCCGACTTGAGCGCATATCGCTTTACCAAGACTCACGAGTGGGTCCGAGATGAAGGAGCCGGAGAGGTCGTGGTGGGCATCACCGACCACGCCCAGTCTCAACTCGGAGATGTGATCTTCCTGGAACTGCCCAAGGTGGGAGCCAGTCTGAGCGCTGGCGCCCGCTTCGGCGCCGTCGAGTCGGTGAAGGCGGCCAGCGACCTTAACTCACCGGTGAGTGGGGAAGTGGTCGCGGTCAACAGTCAGGTCAGTGCGTCCCCCGAACTGGTCAATAAGGACCCTCACGGCCAGGGCTGGCTGATCCGAGTTCGCGTCGAGGGAGATCTTCCCGGTGATCTCCTCGATTCCGCCGCGTACGATTCGTTCGCGCAGGCGGATTCGCACTAGCGGTCGGATTTCTCAGCGGGGGCGTCAGCTTTTCCTATGGCCTATCTTCCAAATTCGGACTCAGATCGGGCGGAGATGCTCCTCGCCCTGGGGATGGACTCTGTCGGCGAGCTGTTTCGGGACGTGCCGGTGGGGTTACGTGACCCCGACCTGAAGCTCCCCCCGCCGCTCTCCGAGCTCGACCTGATTGGGGAGATGAGCCGCCTCGCGGGTCGCAACCGGCCCCTGTCGCAGTGGGACTGCTTCCTCGGGGCGGGGGTCTATTCGCGCTTCATCCCGGCCATCGTCCGGGCCACGATCGGCCGCCCGGAGTTCTACACCGCCTACACGCCGTACCAGGCCGAGGCCAGCCAGGGCTACCTGCAGTCGATATTCGAATTCCAGTCCATGGTGACTGAGCTCTTCGACCTCGACGTTGCCAACGCCTCGATGTACGACGTGGCTACCGCGACGGCCGAGGGTGCGCTGCTGGCGACCATGCACACCGGCCGGCCGCGGGTTCTGGCCGCCTCCACGCTCCACCCGGAGGTGCTGGCCGTGCTCAAGACCTACATCTCAGGCCGCGGCGCCGAGCTCGTTCATCTGCCTCACCGCGAAGGGGTCACCGATCTGGAGGGCGCGCGGAGCGCTTTGGCTGACGGAGAGCCCGCGGTCGTGGTCGTGCCCCAGCCAAACTTCCTGGGGTTGCTGGAGCCGGTCGGCGAGCTGGTGGAGCTGGCTCACGGCGCGGGGGCGCTGGCGCTGGTCGTCGCCGACCCCATCGCGGCGGCGGTGGTCGCGCCTCCCGGGGAGCTCGGAGCTGACCTGGCCGCCGCGGACGGTCAGCAACTGGGGATCCCGCCTCAGCTCGGAGGTCCCACGCTGGGGCTCCTCGCCTGCCGGGACGAGCTGGTCCGCCGCATTCCCGGCCGGCTGGTGGGGATGACCAACGATTCCCGGGGTGGGCGCGCCTACTGCCTCACGCTTCAGACTCGCGAGCAGCACATCCGCCGGGAGCGGGCGACCTCCAACATCTGCACCAATCACGCCCTGATGGCGCTGGCCGCCACGGCCTACCTGGCGAAGATGGGGGAGGCGGGCCTGCGCGGGGTGGCGGACATCTCCTACCGGCGGGCCCACCATCTCGCCGGCCGCCTCTGCCAGATCCCCGGGTTCAGCCTGAAGTTCCCGCAGCGCGACTTCCTTTGGGAATTCGTCCTGGAGACCCCGGTGGAGGCGGAGCCGCTCGCGCGCGAACTGGCCGGCGAGGGGATCCTGGCCGGCTATCCTCTGGGCGGCACCGATCCAGAGCTGGCCCGCTGCCTCTTGGTCTGCGCCACCGAGATGACCTCACCCGCCGCCATGGACCGGCTGGCCACCAGGCTCAGCCGGGTCTCCGCCAGCCCAGTTCCGGTGGGTGCCCGCACATGAGCGCTGCTCCCGAGCCCGCCTGGGCGGGTCCGGAGCCGCTCCTCTTCGAGCTGGCGGGCCGGGACAGCCCGGGGCCGATGCTTCCCGCCGCCGGTGTGGACGGCCCCGGGCTGGCGGAGTCCCTGCCAGCCGTCTGGCGGCGCCGGCGTCCGGCGGAGATTCCCGCTTTGAACGAGCCCGACCTGGCGCGGCACTTCGGTCGCCTCGGGCGTCGCAACCACAACCTCCACCAGGGCGCCTACCCGCTCGGGTCCTGCACCATGAAGTACAACCCCGCCGTCAACGAACAGGCGGCCGCGTTGGATGGACTGGCGGACATCCACCCGCTCCAGCCGGTCGAGTCCATTCAGGGCGCCCTGGAGCTGATGTGGGAGCTGGAGCGGATGCTCTGTCACATCACCGGGATGCAGGCTGTGTCCCTCCAGCCCGCTGCCGGAGCCCACGGGGAATGGACGGGGCTGCGCATGATCCAGGCGTACCACCTTCGCAACGAGGACCACGCGCGCACCGAGGTGATCATCCCCGACACCGCGCATGGGACCAACCCCGCCAGCGCTGCCCAATGTGGGCTGACGGTGGTGACGGTGCGCAGCGCCCCTGACGGGACGGTCGACCTGGAGGATTTCACGTCCAAATTGGGACCCAACGTCGCTGCCGTGATGCTCACGAATCCCAACACCCTGGGGATCTTTGAACGCAACATCGAGGCCATGGCGCGCCTCGCTCACGAGGCTGGAGCGCTGCTCCATTACGACGGTGCCAACCTCAATGCGCTGGTGGGCGTGGCCCGACCGGGAGATATGGGCTTCGATGTGGTGCACCTCAACCTGCACAAAACCTTCTCCACCCCGCACGGGGGCGGTGGCCCCGGGGCCGGCCCGGTGGGAGTGTCAACCCAGCTACAAGATTTCCTTCCGGTGCCCCGAATCGTGCGCACTGAGAGTGGCTTCGAATGGGACTACCAGTGGCCCCACAGCATCGGCAAGGTGCGTTCCTTCTACGGCAACTTTGGCATGTTGGTGCGGGCCTATGCCTACCTCCGCGCCTATGGCGACGGGATTGCGCAGGTCGCTCGCGACGCAGTGCTTGGCGCTCGTTATTTGCGCCATAAGTTGGAGCCGTGGTTGCCGGTCGCCATCGAAACCGACTCATTCCACGAGTTTGTGGCTACCCCCAAGCGATCCAAGCCCCCCTACTCGGAGCTGCGGGCGCTGGACATCGCCAAGCGGATGATCGATTACGGCGTGTATCCGCCCACCGTGTATTTCCCGATGACCGTGCCCGAGGCGATGATGTTCGAACCGACCGAGACCGAGTCGAAGCGCTCGCTCGACGAGTTGGCGGCTGTCGTCCAAGCGATCATGGAAGAGGGAGGCCGGGACCCGGGGATCCTGCGCACCGCACCTCACCAAGCGCCGGTGGGCCGGGTCGACGAGGTCACCGCCGCTCGCCATCCGGTGCTGCGCTGGCGACCGGACCCGAAGTCCGAGTGAGCCGGGAGGACGAGGAGCGGCAGCAGCTGCTGGGCTTGATGCTGACCCGGGCGTTTCGAGTCGGCGACTTCCTCCTCACCAGTGGCCGGCGCAGCCCCTACTACTTCGACGGCCGGCTGGTCACACTCGACCCCCAGGGAGCGTTGCTGGTGGGCCGGGCCCTGCTGAGGTTTGCCCGGGAGGACGGGGTGACCAAGATCGGGGGACCGGCGCTGGGCGCCGACCCGATGGTGACCGCGGTGGCCCTCTGCAGTGCCCTGGACGAGGGCCCGGACATCTCCGCGTTCATCGTCCGCAAGGAGACCAAGGAGCATGGTGCGGGCGGGTGGTGCGCGGGGGCAGCCCCGGAGCCGGGGGAAGCCGTGGCGCTGGTGGACGACGCCCTGACCTCGGGCGGGTCGCTGCTGCAAGCGGCCGAAAAGGTGGCGGCTTCGGGGGCCCGGATCGTGGCGCTGTACACCCTCCTGGATCGCCAGGAGGGCGGTCGGGAGCGGCTGGAAGCGGCCGGCTACCGGACCCGCTCCGTGTTCGTGCGCAGCGACCTGCTGACCGCGGACGGGCAGGCGCTGCCAGCTCCGGGGTGAGGCACCAGGCTTGTCCAGTTCCGGCCCCTCCCCGCTCAGCCCTCTCCGCCGCCGGCGGGCGGCTCTGAGCGTGGCGCTGACCGCACTCGTGCTCCTCGCCGGCTGCAGCTCCAGTCCCAGTGCCAGCCAGGCGGTGGCGGCCCTCGGGAGCGGCCTGCCCGTCAGTCAGCACGCTCAGCCTCTGGATAGCGCCCTGGTGACCAGCAGTCCCGACGGGGGCTTCTACGTCGACCCCACTTACCTCCACTTCTACTACCTGCGCCGGGTCCAGCTCAGCGATGTTGTGCCGCTACTCTCGGGCGCGGAGGCCCATGACGCCCAATCCCTCGCCGGGCTGGGGCCGCTCCTGGAGGTAGTGGTCACCGCCACCAATCCAGGAGCATCCACCACGGCGGTGGACCTGACCCAGACCGTGCTGGAGTCAAAGGTGACCTCGAAGCTCGACCCCCGCGGCCTGCACACCTCGGTGCAGAAGAGCTACTACCAGCCGATTCGCCCCATCGTGGTCATCTCCAGCAATCGCCTGGATGTCTGCTCCGCGGACGTGAACCCCGGGGCCAAGGTCTGGATGGTGGCGATCTTTCCTCCTGTCAACACCTCGATAAAGATCGCCCTCGTGGACTCGGAGTTTGTGAAGCCGAAAGTTCACGGGTTCTACCTGCCAGTCGCCAAGGGAGCCATCCCCGCCCGGATGCCCGCCACCCTCTACACCCAGGATGTCGACCACTGCATCCAGATCCTGAACGAGAGCTGAGCGCGGACCGGCTGCGGCTGGTGTCGTCCCTGCGCGACCGGGGGGTCAGCTCCGCTGCCCTTGAAGCCTTGGGCAGCGTTCCCCGGGAAACGTTCCTCCCCCCGGACCAGCGCGGCCAAGCCTACGAGGACCGGCCGCTGGCGATCGGGTACGGGCAGACCTGCTCCCAACCCTGGATCGTCGCGGTGGTGGTGCAGGCACTCGACCTTCGCCCGGGCGCCTGCGTGTTGGAGGTCGGCGCTGGCAGCGGTTACCTGGCGGCGATCTTGCGGGCGGCCGGAGCGGAGCGGGTGGTCGCCATCGAGCTCCGTCCCGATCTGGCTGGCCAGGCCCGCCGCAACCTCAACCGGGCCGGGGTCTCGGGCGTGGTGGTCCTCGTCGGTGATGGCCGACATGGCGCTCCGAACCTCGCCCCCTTCGACGCCGTGGTCATCTCCGCCGCGACCACCACCATTCCACCCGAGCTGCTGAGCCAGGTCGCGCCCACCGGGAAGCTGATCTGTCCCTTGATCGGCCCGCAGGATGAGCGGCTCTGGTGCCTCCAACGCGAGGGCGAAGGCTGGAGCCATCAGGATTTGGGCGAGTGCCGCTTCGTCCCGCTACTTGGAGCTGGCGATGAGTCGTCAGCCAAGGCGACCGGTGCCCCCGAGCCGCCTAGCCCGTGACTCCGTATCCTCGGAGCCGGGCCCCTGAGCCGGGGCCTCGAGAGCGGTCCGCCTGCCGGACCCAGCACCTCACTACCGGGAGCAACCCATGAGCGATACCGAGGGACCGGGCGGTCTACTCGAGGTATCCCCGCCGCCGGGAGGCCCCTGGGCCTGGCCGATGCGGGGACAACTGGTCGAGATGGTCCTCCACAGCCGCCTGCTTCAGGGCAACCCCCTGGGTGACCCGGCCGACCGCCCGCTTTGGGTGTACCTGCCCCCCGGTTATGCGGACCAACCCGAGCGGCGGCTGCCGGTCATCTACTTGCTCCAGGGGCTATCGGGACAGCTCGACATGTGGAAGTCCCGAAGTGGGTTCCGGCGCACCGCGATTGAGCTCTTCGACGAGCTCTTCAGCGATCCCGCTACCCCGCCCTGCCTGTTGGTGTTCGCCGACTGCTGGACCAGTCTCGGCGGTAGCCAGTACCTCGACTCGCCCGGGACCGGCCGGTACCACAGCTACCTCTGCGACGAGGTGGTGCCGGCGGTGGACGCCAACTTCCGGACTCTCGCCCACCGCGACCACCGCGCCGTCGCCGGCAAGTCGAGTGGCGGCTATGGGGCGCTGGTCAGCGCGCTGCTCCGTCCGGACCTTTTCGGGGCCCTGGCCAGCCATGCCGGCGACGCCCTTTTCGAATACTGCTACCTGCCGGAATTCCCGGAGGCGGTGCGTCAGCTGCGCGACCACTACCAGAGCTCCTACGCCAACTTCTGGGCTGATTTCCGCACCCGCCCCGCGAGCTCCCAGCCCCAGGACATGGTGCTGGTCAACATCTGGTGCATGGCGGCCTGCTACTCGGCGGCTCCGGACGGCACTCCCGAGTTGCCCTTCGACGTGGTCACGGGGATCATCCGCCCCGCGGTTTGGCAGCGCTGGCTCAATCGGGACCCGGTTCGGCTGATCGCCGCCCGCCCCGAGGCCGCCCGCTCCCTGCGAGCCGTCTACCTGGAAGGCGGCCGCCGGGACGAGTGGCATCTCGAGGTGTCGGCAGCGGCGGTGGCGGCAACGATGCAAGGGCACGGCGTCGCCAATGTCCGGCTGGAGCTGTTCGACGGCGGCCACATGGCCATCGAGTATCGCTATCCGATCTCGACCCGCTACTTGGCGGAGGCGATCTCGCCCTAGCCCGCTCGGGCCTCCGTCAGCGGCGGTCGGGTGAGCTGTCGTAGGAGTGGAAGCCGCGGCCCGTCTTGCGGCCCAGCTGGCCCGCCTCCACCAACCGCTCCAAGAGGGGATTGGGCGCGTACCGAGGCTCGTGCAGGCCCTCGTACATCACCCGGCAGATCCCCAGGAGCACATCGAGGCCGATGAAATCGGCCAGCTCCAGCGGCCCCATGGGATGGTGGAACCCCAGCTTGGCCACCTCGTCAATGCCGGTCGCGGTGCCGACCCCCTCCTGGAGGGCGGAGATGGCCTCGTTGATAAACGGGATGAGGATCCGGTTGCCGATGAACCCTGGGGTGTCGGCCGAACTCACCGGAGTCTTGCCCAGCTGGCGGGCCAGTGCCTCGATGCTGGCGAAGGTGTCAGCCGAGGTGAGCACGCCTCGGATCAGCTCGACCAACTTCATCACCGGGACCGGGCTGTAGAAGTGCATCCCCATGAACCGGTCGGGGCGCGAGGTCGCGGCGGCGAGCCGGGTGATCGGAATGGAGGATGTGTTGCTGGTGAAGAGGGTCGCTTCGGGGCAGATCCGGTCCAGATCCCGCCAGAGCCCCAGTTTGGCCACCAGCTCCTCGGTGATCGCCTCGACGACCACATCGGCTCGTGAAGCAGCTCCCAGCTCCTCCGCCACGACCAGTCGCTCCCGCGCCGAGTCGGATCCCCCAGCCGGCAGACGCCCCGCCTCCTCGGCCCGCCGCAGCCGTTCCCTGATCTGGGCGCTGGCGGCGGCTGCCGCCTTGGGCCGGGCGTCGAAGAGCTGTACCTCCAGCCCGCTCTGGACCGCCGTCTGAGCGATTCCGGACCCCATCAGGCCAGCACCGGCCACGAACAGTTTCGGAAGTGCCGGGAGGGTCATCCGGGAGTCTCCCCTCCACCCGCGCTGGGCTGGGGCGTGCCNNGGCGTGCCCGGGTCTCCGAGGGGCCGAGGTCCGCGGCGGCGATGGCGGTTACGGCGCCGCCGCGCCCCCTCGCCGGGAGGCCCTGCCGGACCAGCGGGCGGAGGAGCCGAGGTCACGCCGTCCTGACCCGCCGCGGCCGGGGTTCCGGTCCAGCCGCCCCGCGAGCGGTGCCGATGCCGGCGTCGCCGCGGCCGCGCTGCGGGATCGCCACCGTCAGCCGGGGGCACAGGGTTCGCCGGCGTGGTCGCAGGCGTGCCGGCCGCGAGAGGCGCCTGCCCAGGGATTGGCTGGGGATGCCGCCCGCGCCGCCGCCGGTTACGCCTTGGAGCGTTGGGATCGCCCTCCTGCGGAGTTCCTGCCGGCCTTGCCGCGCCCCGCCGCACCGGCCTGGGCCGGACGCTGGCTCGGCCACCCAGGAGGTCGGTCGCCATCAGGTAGCCGCCACAGGCCCGAGCTGCCTCCACCAGGCGGCCGTACATGGTCTCCTCGCCGGCCCGCAGAGTGGCGGCATCGCCGACGCAGACCACCAAGTGGCGGGCCCGGGAGATGGCCACGTTGAGCCGGTTGGGGACCCGCAGGAACCCAATCCGTCCCCGCTCGTTGCTGCGGACCAGCGAGATCACCACCATGTCCTCCTCACGGCCTTCGAAGGAGTCGACGGTGTCGATCCGCACCTGGCGGCGGAAGTGCCGCCGGCTCAGCGCCTGGCGGAGGCGGTCCACCTGGTCCGCGTACATGGCGATCACGGCGAGAGATAGGTTGGGGTCCACCCGCTCGTCGAGGATCCGCACCACCTGGGCGCAGACCCTTACCTCAGCATCGTTGCGCAGCGCGCCGCCGGCGCCACGCCGCTCCCGCCCGCCGCGCAGCCCTGCGGTATCGACCATGTGCAGGGCAACCGGGAGAGGCCGCCTGCTCACGTAGTGGTATTCGAGAACCTCGGGGGCGTTTTGCAGCTGGTTGTCGTAGGAGGCGGAGCTGATATAGGCGGCGATCTCTGGGTGCATCCGGTGCTGCTCCACCAGAAGGCAGCGCGCCTGCTCCGGGACGCCCTTCTCCCAGCAGCGCTGGAAGAGACTGGTGTCGACGATCTCCTCCAGGTCGGGATGGTCCTCGACGATCTGGTAAATAGCGTCATCCTCCACCGGAGGCAGCTGCTTGTGGTCACCGACCAGGACCACGGCGGCCCCCAGTCGCAGGCAGGGCAGGGCCTCATCGATGCGGGCCTTGTTGGCCTCGTCCAGGATCACCATGTCGTA
This sequence comes from Candidatus Dormiibacterota bacterium, assembly GCA_003132265.1. Taxonomy (GTDB): domain Bacteria; phylum Chloroflexota; class Dormibacteria; order Aeolococcales; family Bog-877; genus Bog-877. Next base: position 18,645 of record PKXE01000080.1, read on the forward strand.
GGGCTCATCGTTGGTGATCGAGGAGGTGGCCGCAGTCGCGCAGGTCGCGAAGAAGACGTTGGCGGCGGTCAGCCGCTGGTCATCCGCGTCCTCCACCCGGAAGGCGTCAACTGACGGGTGGACCCGTTCCGCCTTGGCCACCCGGACCGCTCGCAGGCCCTCGGTGCCGGCCAGCCTCTCCAGGGCGTTGTCCACCGCCAGGTTGCTGTGGGAGCAGACCAGGATCCGCTGCTCCGGGCGCTCCGCGAGGCGGTGCTTGATCGCCTCCACGATGACCGTGGTCTTGCCGGTCCCCGGAGGGCCCTGGATCAGAGCGGCCTGCCCGGGGTCGAGGGCGACCATGATCCCAATCGCCCGGTCCTGGGCCGCATTGCTGTGCATCCCCGGCGTCAGCCAGTCGCTCCGGGGCGCGACTTCGGGAGCGTAGACGGCGGCCGGATCGGTCAGCAGCTGGGCCAGCAGCAGGCTACGCGCATCTCCTGAGGCGATCGACGCGAGGGTGCTTCGCTTGGAGGCGTAGAGCTGCTTGTTGAACGAGGGGGTGATCCAGCCCTGGCTGCCTGCCGCCTCGTAGGCCTTGCAGGCCACCTCCACTAGGCGCCGCCGGTGGTCGACCTTGGTGACCCGCCCCAGGTAGTGGGGTTCATCCTCCGGCTCCACCATCACCGCGGAGTCCACCGAGATGGTGATCGTGTGCTCCTTGGGAACCGAGAACTCGAGCCGCCCCAGCTCGGGCCGCCGGCGGTCCTCCTCGGTGAACTCTTTCCCGCAGGAGGGGCAGCGCTCGTCGCGGTCCGAACGCCACAGGCCGCGGCAGTTCCGGCACCGCCAGATCTCGACCACCCCGTCAAAGGGGGTCCTCTGAGTGGCAGCCCGGTTGCGCTCGGCGCTCTCCAAGCCGTCGACCAGGGCCAGGGTCTGCAGCAGGATGGGGTCAGGCTCCTTGGAGCCCCTCGCCAATTTGGCGAGGTCCATCAGGTGGAAGGTGTCGCTGGGGATGCCATCCTCGGAGCTCACCACCGGATGGCGGCAGCTGACCCGGAGCACCCGGTTGCCGAGATCGTCCCGCTGTGGGGGGGCGGGGCGGACGCTGTCCACCCGGAGAGCGGTTCGTTCCCGCTTGGCGCGAGCGGGGCGCAGCGGGGTGCAGGAGACATCCAGTCCCGGCAGCAGGAGCGTGACCTCGGGGGTGTCACCCTGGCCGGCGATCACCGCGAAGTCGTCCAGCGCGCCGATCTGGGCGGCGAAGTGCTCACGGGCGCCACCGTTCCCGTGGCCATTGAGGGCCTCTAGGAACGACATCGCTTCCGTTGCCTCGGGCACCACCAAGTGGAGGTGCTGGAGGGTCAGGGTTGGGGGCGTCAGGGCGCCACTTCCTCCGGACAAACCGTGTGTTGGGAACTAGCCTGGAACAGGCTGAGCGGTATCGGTCTCCTTGGCTGAGGCCGAAGCCTCGAGCACGAGGCCTACTTCCGGCAGGCCCCACCGCAGCTGCGGCGGGCCGCCATGCATGGCGAAAGATAGCGCGAATTGACCCCGGACGTGCAAGTGACCTTCCGGTTAGACCCTCCCAGCCCCTCGGGAGACGCCTTCCGGACTGCTAAAATTGGGTGTGGCTTCCGTACGGCTGAGGTCTCGGAACCGCCCTCCATATGACTGTGGAGCGCCCCGGCGGCGCCGCTTGCGCCGTGCACTTCGCCAAGAGGAGCGTATTTGGTAGAGCCTGACCCCGAATTGTGGCTGCCTATTCAGCCTGAGGACGAGCAGCCGCCTCCGGGCTCGAAGCGCGCCCGCAAAGGCAAGGAGCCCAAGGCAGGGAGCAACGGCTACTCCGCCGAGCAGATCCAGGTGCTGGAAGGCCTGGATCCGGTCCGGCGCCGTCCTGGCATGTACATCGGATCCACCGACGTCCACGGGCTCCACCACCTGGTCTACGAGATCATCGACAACTCGGTCGACGAGGCCCTCGCCGGCGAGTGCAACGAGGTGGAGGTCAGGCTGTCGCCGGACGGGTCGTGTCTGGTCAGCGACAACGGCCGCGGCATCCCAGTCGACATCCACCAGCCCACCGGCCGGCCAGCGCTGGAGGTGGTGATGACCAAGCTCCACGCCGGGGGCAAGTTCGGGGGTGGGGGTTACAAGGTCTCGGGCGGACTCCACGGCGTCGGCCTGTCGGTGGTCAATGCCCTCTCTGAGCGGATCGAGGTGGTGGTCTACCGAGATCAAAGGATCTACCGCCAGGAGTACGCCCGCGGAGTCCCCATGAACGAGCTCCACAGTGAGCCCGACAGCAAGTCGGGGCGCCGCGGCACCACGGTGCGGTTCTGGCCGGATGCCCAGGTCTTCACCGACACTCAGGAGTTCAATCGCGAGACCATCCTGACCCGGCTGCGGGAGCTCGCCTTCCTCAACAAGCGGGTGCTGTTTCGGCTAATCGACGAACGCCCGGACCCGTGGATCGAGGCCAACTTCTACTTCGAGGGCGGCATTGAAGCCTTCGTCCACTACCTCAACCGGGGCAAGGGAGCGGTCCAGGCCCGGCCGATGTACGTCGAGCGCGAGATCGAGGGCAGTACCGTTGAGGTCTCGATCCAGTACAACAGCGGCTTCGCCGAGCATGTGCTGGCCTACGCCAACAACATCAACACCGTTGAGGGTGGCAGCCACCTGACCGGCTTCCGCACCGCTCTGACCGCCACCCTCAACCGCTACGCCCGCAAGGCCGCCATCCTTAAGGACGGCGACGGCAACCTGAGCGGCGAGGACGTCCGGGAAGGGCTGATCGCGGTGCTCAGCGTCAAGCTCCAGGAGCCCCAGTTCGAGGGCCAGACCAAGACCAAGCTGGGCAACTCAGAGATCGCTGGCCAGGTCTCGACCGTCGTCTCGGAGGCGCTCAACCAGTACCTGGAAGAGAATCCCGGCGACGCCAAGCGGATCATCGAGAAGTCGCTCACGGCAGCCCGAGCGCGCGCCGCCGCGGTGCGGGCCCGCGAACTGGTGCAGCGCAAGTCGCTCCTGGAGTCCGCCACCCTTCCCGGCAAGCTGGCGGACTGCTCGGAGCGAGACCCCGAGCTCTGCGAACTGTTCATCGTCGAGGGCGAGAGCGCCGGNNGAGGACAAGATCCTCCAGCACGAGGAGATCCGCAACCTGATCACCGCCCTGGGAACCGGGGTCGGCGAGAAGTTCGACCTGGAGCGCCTGCGCTACAACCGGGTGGTGCTGATGGCCGACGCCGATGAGGACGGGTCCCACATCCGCACCTTGCTGCTCACGTTCTTCTGGCGCTACCTGCAGCCGGTGATCAATGAGGGCCATCTCTACATCGCCCAGCCGCCCCTCTTCCGGATCGAGGGCACGCGCAAGCGGCTGGCCTGGTGCTACAGCGAGGAGGAGTTCCGGGACTCCCTCAAGGCGATGGGGGAGAAGAGCAAGGTCCAGCGGTACAAGGGACTGGGCGAGATGACTGCGGACCAGCTCTGGGACACCACCCTCGACCCGGAACATCGCATCCTGCTGAAGGTCGAGGTCGAGGACGCTCTGCGGGCCGACGACATCTTCGACCGGCTCATGGGAGTCGCGGTGGAGCCCCGCAAGCGCTTCATCCAATCCCATGCCAAGACGGTCCGGAACCTGGATATTTGAGCACCGATTCCCCCGCCGTGGCGGTCGACGCGATGGGTGGGGATCAGGCCCCGGAGGCCCTGGTCGCCGGCAGTCTCACCGCTCTGCGGCAGGAGCGTGATCTGCGGGTCATCCTGGTCGGCCGGATCGACCGGCTGACGCCCCTGGTGGCAGGCGGCGGCGATCTCGTGAGCCGGCTGACCCTGGAGGAATCGGAGGGCGCCATCCCCATGGGAGCCCACCCGGCCCAGGCGGTTCGCAGCCAGCCCCGCTCCAGCGTCGCAGTAGCGGTGAGGCTGGTCGGCTCGGGTCGGGCCGACGCCTGCTTCAGTGCCGGTCACAGTGGCGCCACCATGGCGGCCGCCCTGCTCCAGCTCCGCCGACTTCCGGGGGTTGCCAGACCAGCGATCGGCACCGTGCTCCCGTCGTCCTCGGGCGGCACCCTCCTGGTCGACGCGGGAGCCCAGGTGGAGTGCCGGCCGGAGTGGCTTGCTCAGTTTGCCCAGCTGGGCAGCGAATACGCGCGGCGGGCGCTGGGGGTGGAGCGACCTCGGGTCGGCCTGCTCAGCAACGGCGAGGAGACCTCCAAGGGCAACGCCCTGGTCCAAGCCGCCCACGCGCTGATCTCGCAGCTGGACCTGCGCTACCTGGGCCCGGTCGAGGGCACCGACCTGGTCTCCGGCAAGGTCGACGTGGTCGTTGCCGATGGCTTTGTCGGCAACGTCGCCCTCAAGACCGCCGAGGGGGTCGCCGAGGCAATCATGGCCGCGCTTCGCCAGGAGGCGAGCTCGAGCTTGCGCTCGCGCCTGGGCGCCTTCCTTTTGCTCCCCAGCCTGCGGCGGCTGCGCCAGCGGCTGGACTGGGGTCAGGTTGGCGCGGCGCCGCTGCTGGGAGTGAGGGGGCTGGTCTTCATCGGGCACGGCCGCTCCGACGCCCGCGCTGTGACCAGCGCCATCCGGGTGGCGGCCGCCGCGGTCCGCTCCGGGCTCGCCGAGGCGTGGCAGTCGGCGGTGGAACAGCCAATTCCCGCGCAAGTCCAGGGGAGGTAGGTCGTGGCCATCGACCAGGGCGGCGGCAGAGTCGGCGGGGTGCGCGGGGTCGAGCTCGTGCAGGAGATGCGCGAGTCCTACCTGGTCTACGCGATGAGCGTGATTGTCGCCCGGGCGCTCCCGGACGTGCGCGACGGGCTCAAGCCGGTCCAGCGTCGAATCCTCTANNATGCAGGACCAGGGCATGACCCCCGGGGCCAGCCACCAGAAGTGCGCCGCCATCGTCGGCGAGGTACTCAAGAACTACCACCCCCACGGTGACATCTCGGTCTACGACACCCTGGTCAGGCTGGCCCAGCCTTGGGTGCTGCGCTATCCGCTGGTCGACGGGCAGGGAAACTTCGGCTCGTCGGAGGGCGACCCGGCTGCCGCCTACCGTTACACCGAGGCCCGAATGACGCCGATCGCGGCCGAGATGCTGGCCGACATCGAGAAAGACACCGTCGATTTCGTNNATGGCCACCAGCATCCCGCCCCACAACCTCACCGAGGTTTGCAACGGACTGGTGCACCTGATCGACAACCCCGACGCCACGACCGAGGACTTGATGAAGCTGATCCCGGGCCCGGACTTTCCCACCGGGGGGATCATCTACGCTCGAGATCTGGCTCAGGTCTACGGCACCGGTCATGGCCGGGTGGTCCAGCGGGCGCGGGTGATCTTCGAAGAGTCCAAGGCGGGACGAGAGCAGATCATCGTCACCCAGCTGCCCTACCAGGTGAATCCCAGCCGCGTTCTCCAAACCATCGCCGAGCTGGTCAATGAACGAAAGCTGGAGGGGATCGCCGACCTGCGTAACGAGACGGGTCGCCGGGAGGGTACGCGTCTGGTAATCGAGCTGAAGCGTGATGCGCGCCCTTACACAGTCCTCAACAACCTCTACAAGCACACCCAGCTGCAGTCCACCTTCTCCTGCATCCTGCTGGCGCTGGTTGATGGCCAGCCCCAGATCCTCTCGCTCCGCAACATGCTCCATCACTATCTGGAGTACCGCCGCGAGGTGGTCGAAAGACGTACCCGGCACGACCTAGAGCGCGCCCGCGAGCGCGCCCACATCGTCGAGGGGTTGCGCATCTGTCTGCAGAACCTCGATGAGGTGATCAAGCTGATTCGCGCTGCCCCGGATGAGGCCACCGCGCAGCGTCAGTTGGAGGCACGGTTCACCCTCAGCGACCGGCAGAGCAAGGCGATCGTGGATATGCGCCTGGGTCGGCTGACCCGGCTCGAGCGCGACAAGCTGGAGGCGGAGCACGCTGAGCTGATGGAACGGATCACGGCGCTGGAGGGGATCCTGGCCACCCGCGAGCGGCTGATGGGCGTGGTGCGGGACGAGCTGCTGGCGCTACGCAAGAAGTTCGGTGATGAGCGGCGCACCGAGATTACCTACGGTGACATCGAGCTCAACGAAGAGGACCTGATTCCCCGTGAGCAGGTGGTGGTCACCCTCACCCACCGCGGTTACATCAAGCGCACGCCCACCACCGATTATCGCTCGCAACAGCGCGGCGGCAAGGGGGTGATGGGTGCCAAGCGGGTAGGTGAAGAGGACTACGTGGAGCACCTCCAGGTGGCCTCGACCCATTCCGACATGCTCTTTTTCACCAACCGGGGCAGGGTTTTCCGACTGCGCACCCATGAGGTGCCGGACGTCTCTCGCCAGGCCAAGGGCACGGCGGTGATCAACCTGGTGGAGCTGGACCGGGGCGAGCGGGTGACCTCGATGCTCTCCGTCGACGCCTATTCGGATGAGACGTACATGGTCATGGCCACGCTGCGCGGACACATCAAGAAGACACCCGCGGCCGCGTACGCGTCAGTCCGACGCAACGGACTGATTGCGATGAACCTCATCGAGGGCGACGAGCTCAACTGGGTGCGGATCAGCACCGGTGGCGATCAGATCCTGTTGGTCACCCGCCGCGGCAAGGCCCTGCGCTTCAGCGAGAAGCAAGTACGCCCGATGGGTCGCGACACCATGGGCGTCACCGCCGTCCGACTGCGGGGGGACGACCTGGTGGCCGGGGCGGACATCGTCCGCCCGGACAGCCACGTGCTGGTGGTGACCCAGAACGGCTTCGGGAAACTGACACCGGTCTCCGACTACCCCGTGAAGAGCCGGGCCATCCAGGGCGTCTACACCCTCGACCAGCATGCCATCGCCAAGGTTGGGGAGATCGTGGGGATGAAGATCGTCGAGGACCTCTCCGACGAGCTGATGCTGATCAGCACCCGCGGCCAGATCATCCGCATCCCCTTGGAGGGGGTGAGGATCTCCAGCCGGCAGACTCGTGGTGTGATCCTGATGCGCCTGGACGATGGGGACCTGGTGGGATCGATCGCCGGCGTCGCCCCGCCCGGCGATCTCGAGGAGGAGTAGCGGTCCAGCCGGCTCACCCCGGTGCCCGGCGGTAGGCCAACCTGAGCCACATCCTCTTTCAGCTGACCCACCTGCCGGCGGTGGGCATCTACGGATTCCTGCTGTTCTGGCTGGCTGCCGAATCGGTGGGGGTTCCTCTGCCGGACGAGGCGGTTCTGCTGACCGTGGGCTTTCTCGCCCACGAGGGGACGATCCAGCTAGCTCCCGCGATGGCCTGCGCCGCGGCCGGCGCGGTGATCGGCGCCAGCGTCTCCTACACCGTGGGGCTGCGTCTGGGGCGGCCGGTCGTGGCCCGGATCGCGGCGCGGGTCGGGATCAAGGGAGAGCGGCTGGAGAGCGCCGAGGGCTGGATGCGTCGCCGGGGAGGGGTCGGGGTCTTCATCACCAGGGTGCTCCCGATAGCGCGCAACGTCGCCTCCTATGCCGCCGGGATAGCCGCCATTCCCCCCAAGGTCTTCTATCCCGCGATGGTGAGCGGGTCGGTGATCTGGTGCGTCACGGTGCTGGCCGTCGGCGACACTGTCGGCTCCCACTACCGGAGCATCCTGCGCGTTGGTAGCCGAAGCGTCCTGGTCGCGGTCGCCTTGGTCGTGGTCGGGGCCATCGGGTGGCTAGCCTGGAGCTGGCTCAGGCGTCGCCAGACCCGGGATCGAACGGGNNCAATGACGGTCCCAGAACCACCCCGGTCGACGTGGGGATTCCATGCTGGCGATGCACTCCGCCCGCGAGCTCTGCTGCGCCGCCGATCCCACTCACCTGGCGCGGGCGCTGACGCCATTCCTCGGATCCGGGCCCGCCCCAGCCCAGCTGGACCCGGCGTCTCTGGTCATTCGGGCCAGGATCCATCTCCGATCCGGGTCAGATCAGGAGACCTCTGCTCGCAACGGAGGCAGGCCCTCCGGCATGGCCGCTCGAAGCAGGATCAGGCGGCAGTGGGCGTAGTTCAGCAGTTGAGTGCCAGTCCGCCCTAGGACGAACTCGCCGAATCGGGGTTTGGTACCCAGACCGACGACCATCAGGTCCGCCTCCCAGCGCCGGGCCTCGTCGACAATCGCGGGGCCGGCCTCGCGGGCCTGGAGCACGGTGGTCTGCACTTTGGATTCGAGCCCTAAGGCAACCTCCTCCATTCCCGCCAGCACCTCCTCGGCGCGACCGAGCTCATCGCCGAGGCTGGCCGACAGCGGTAAGTTTCGCGCCACCTCAAGTACGGTGATCACCAGAATGTCGGCCTTGGCCGGCCGGGCCAGCCGGCAGGCGGCTCGGAGGGCATCCTTGTCCACCGGATCGCCGCGCACCGGCACCGCGATTCGATGGGGCCAGAGAATGCCTTGGCGTTCGCTGGTCACCGCGTCAGCGGGGTGGGAGCGGAAGATCCTCGAGGCCATCTAGGGCAATTGTCGTCGCTCTGGGCGCCGACGGTCTGCCCTCCGGCGAACCATCACCGCTCCAAGGCCGAGGATTTTCGCTGACGTGTCGCGGGCCCGACCGGGACGTGCTGGTTTCCCAACTGCGCAATGGCCACCTGTCGAGCGAGAGTCGCGGGCGATTCGCAGGCACGCGGGCCCGCCTCGGCGATCGGGGATATACTCGCGGCCGTGAAGGTGGTGATCGTTGGTTGCGGCCGGGTAGGGTCCACGCTGGCCAACGACCTGGCCCGCGAAGGCCATGAGGTGGCGATCATCGACATCTCCCGCCGGGCCTTCGACCGGCTCGAGCAGAACTTCTCCGGACAGGCGATCCTGGGCAGTGGGATCGATCAGGAGATCCTGGAGCAGGCGGGCGCCGAAAAGGCCGACTGCTTCATTTCGGTCACCAACGGGGACAACCGCAACATCATGTCGGCTCAGGTCGCCCAGGAAATCTTCAAGATCCCGCGAGTCATGACTCGGATCTACGACCCCATCCGCGAGCGGGTGTACCGGGAGATCGGGCTGTACACCTTCTGTCCCACGGTGGTGGGCGCGGCCATCGCCCGCACCTTCTTCGAAAGCGGCGCGGCCGAGGCGGATCGGGCGCGCCACTCGGTCGCCGCCTCGGGGGCTTCTGGCGGTGCCTGAAAGACCCGCCTACATCATCGTGATCGGGGCTGGCAAGGTCGGCTTCTACCTGAGCCGCCATCTCCTGGAGGGCGGCTACGAGGTAGCCTTGATCGAGAAGGACCCGGCGCGGGCAGCTCTGGTCGCGGCCCAGCTGGGCAGCTGCGCCAGCCTGGTGGGCGACGGTGACGAGATGGCATTTCTCGCCACCAGCGGCATCGAGCGGGCCGACGTGGTGGCGGCGGTGACCGGCGAAGACGAGGACAACCTCATCGCCTGCCAGCTGGCCAAGCGCCAGTTCCGAGTTCCCCGGACCATCGCTCGAGTGAACAACCCCCGCAACGTCCAGCTCTTTCATCAGCTGGGAGTGGACGTCGCGGTGTCGGCGACCGAGCTGATCTTGGGCGTGATCGAGAGCGGACTCGCCACTCACGGGGACGTGCTGCAGATACCCATGGGCGGGAGCAAGGCGGCGCTGGTCCGGGTGACGGTTCCGGTGGGCCAGGCGGTGGGCCGGCAGGCGAGCGAGATCGCCGACCTAGCCGCGGAGCGGCTGCTGCTGATCGTGCGCAATGGCCGCGAGATCCCTCCGGAGACGCCGCTCGAAGCCGGGGATCAGATCGTTCTGTTCACCCAGCGTCCGGCCTCTGACTTCATGTTGGAGGTGCCGGAACTCCTGTCTCCGGCGGCCCGCTGAGGCCGGCCTTCCCCAGTTCTCCGTAGCGCTCCCACAGCCGGCCCACTGCCTGCATCCCCCGGAAGAGCTGGGCGAGTACGACCCGCTCGTTGGGCGCGTGGATGTGATCCCCGGGCAGCCCGACCCCCAACAGCACGCAGGGAACCCCTAGCTCCTCGGCGATCGCCACCACCGGAGGGATGCTCCCGCCCTCCCGAATGAACCTCGTTTCCTCGCCCCAGACCTCCGCGAGAATCTCGGCGGCCGCGCCCACCGCCGGGTGGCGCGAGGGAGTGAGCACCCAGCGGCCCGTCGAGATGGTCAGGAACTCAACCCGGACCCCTGGGGGGGCGATCTGGCGCAGATAAGCGCCGACCAAGCTGGTCACCCGGTCGGCATCCTGGTTGGGCACCAAGCGCGAGGACAGCTTGGCGGCGGCCCGCGCCGGGATCACCGTCTTTGAGCCCTCGCCCTGATAGCCACCCCAGATTCCGCAGATCTCCATGGTGGGGCGGACGGTGCGCCGTTCCATGGTGCTGTAGCCGGCCTCCCCGCCAAGGACCGCCCCTCCCTCGGCGGCGAACCCAGCCTCATCGAAAGGGATCGCCGCCATCTCCCGACGCTCCGCCGCGCTCAGCTCCTGGACATCGTCATAGAAGCCCGGAACCGCCACCCGGCCGTGGCCATCGTGAAGTTCGGCCAGCATTTGGGCGAGGACCGTGATCGGATTGAGGACCGTGCCCCCGTAGACCCCCGAGTGAAGGTCGGTCGAGGCAGCCTCGATGCGCAGCTCCCAGTAGGCCAGGCCCCGAAGGGCGACGGTGAGGGCGGGAACGTTCTCGGCCGGCATCCCGGTGTCCGAGATCACCCCGACATCCGCCTGCAATCGGTCTCGGTGCTCGACCAGCAGCGCCTGGAAGTGTTCTGAGCCGTCCTCCTCCTCTCCCTCGGCGATCAGCTTGAGGTTGATCGGGAGACGACCCCGGGCCTGGAGGAAGCCGCGGAGTGCCTCCAGGTGCATCACGAGGTGGCCCTTGTCGTCGGCGGTGCCGCGCCCCAACAGCAGTCCGTCTCGTTCCAGCGCCTCGAAGGGCGCCTTTTCCCACTCCTCGACGGGATCGACCGGCTGGACGTCGTGGTGGCCGTACACCAGCACCGTGGGGAGGAGCGGATCCTCGATTCGCTCGGCGAACACCGCCGGATGACCGGCGGTCTCCCAGACTTCGGCGACCGTGAAGCCAGCGTCGAGCGCAGCCTGGCGCAGGAACTCCGCTGAGCGACGCACCTCAGGGGCGCGCTCAGGNNTCAGGCCGCCTTCCCGATCTTGAAGATCTTGGTTCCGCAGATGGGGCAGGTACCGGTGGTTGCCGGCTTGCCATTCTTCAACTGCGTTGGCTGGGGGTTGGAAATCTCCCGCGCCGTCTTGCACTTCATGCAAAAGCCGGTAACGGCCATCTTGGTACCCCTCCACTGGAAGTAGAGCCCGAACTCCGGTGCCGGGCGGTCAGCCGCATTGTATTCACCAACTCGACCGCCCGCAACCTCAAACGCACATCTGGTCCCCACCGAAGGCCACGTTGGGCTCCGTTTGAAGGCTTGGCGAAGGCCAGTTCAGGGTACTTCGAGTAGGGACCGCCGCTGCCGTTCCAGCCAGCCGAAGAGCCCCGCGGCGTTGGAGCGGAATCCGTTGAGGGTGTCCGCGGCCGGTTGCCGGTCGGGATCCCCTCCCTCGGATGAGCCGAGCCGTTGCAGCAGCGCCTCCTCGATGTGATCGATCTCAGGCTGTTCTAGGTAGGCGTCCTTGGCGATCGTGGCCCAGGTGCGGAGCTGGTCCTCCGCCTCGCGCAGCACCTCCTCCGGTTCGCCCGCGGAGCCGAAGTGGGTCAGGATCAGCTGCTGGGGGCGCAGCTCCAGGAACTTGTGCAACGAACCGACTGCCAGCTCCAGATCGAAGTCGTCTGGCGGCGTCGCCGGGCGCAGCGGGCCGGCCCCCGGCAGCTTTACCCCCACGGCGTCTCCGACGAGGAGCACGCCGGAGTCAGCCTCCAGCACCCCGATGTGGTGCTTGGCGTGGCCGGGCGAATAGACCAAGGTCAGCTCTTGGCCCCGGCCGAGGGCGATCACTCCGCCGTCTTCGGCCGCCACCAGCCGGTCCGGGTCGACCGGGGTCATCCGGCCGTAGAGCGAGTCGAGCCTGGCGCCGTAGACCTGCGCCGAGGCGGCGATCAGCCGGGTGGGGTCGGCCAGATGCCGCAACCCTTTGGGGTGGCAGACCACCTTGGCCTGGGGAAACCGCTGGGCGATCTCGCCGACCGCGCCCGCGTGATCGAGGTGAATGTGGGTGAGGACGATCCAGGCGAGGTCGTCGGCACCCAGTCCATGGCGGCTGAGACCCTCGATGACCCGGTCGGAGTCAAGTTGGGGCCCGGTCTCGACCAGGCAGGGCTGGTCGGCCTCGATCAGGAAGACCGAGTTGACCTCCTCCCAGCCGCCCAGAAGGGTGTCGATCTGCCAGACGCCCGGTGCCAAGAGCTTGTCCACGAACTCGCCTCCCTGGGTCGATTTGCGTCCACCCGCTGACCCGCCAGCCAACCGTAGTGACTTGAGCCCGGGGCGGCAGGCGAAGGGTGTCCCAGCCAACTCACAGCCCATCCCGAGGTGACTCTAAGACGGGANNGGACGCGAACTCCGCCGCCGGGCACGCTCCGCCAGCGTCGTGGCGATCGGGCTGGCACTGGGAGTGGGCCTCGTGATAACCGTCACCGCAGCCGCCTCCGGGGTTAAGACGGCCCAGAGTCAGGTGCTCCACTCGCTCTATGGCGTTGGCACCGACATCACGGTCACCAAGACAGCCACCCCGGGCAGTGGGGGCCCTTTCCGCTTCGGGGGCAGTCCGCCGACCCGCAGCCAGCAGGGGCAGACCTTCAGCCGAGATCGGCTGGCCTCCGCCGGCGGGCTGACCACGCTCAACAGTGCGGATGTCACCGCCATCTCCAAGTTGAACGGGGTCGCCGGCGCGAGCGGGACCCTCAACCTGACCTCCATCCACGTTACCGGGACCTTCGGCG
>PKXE01000080.1:31519-42252 GCA_003132265.1 Candidatus Dormiibacterota bacterium
TCTCGCCCTGGTCGACAGCAGCTACGCCAAGCAGAACTCGCTCAAGGCCGGCTCCACAGTCGTGATTGCGGGAGCCACCTTCAAGGTTCTGGGGGTCGTCTCACTCTCCCCGGAAGCCTCGTCGGCAGACGTCTACGTACCGCTGAGCGAGGCCCAGAAGCTGGCCAGTGACACCAGCAAGGTGAACACGATCTACGTGAAGGCCGACAGTTCCTCGGACATCTCCAGGGTCCAGGCTGAGATCCAGCAGCTGATGCCCAAGGTCACCGTCACCACCGCCCAGGATCTCGCCAACCAAGTCTCTGGCTCGCTCAGCACGGCCGCCAGCTTGGCCGACTCGCTGGGAATCTGGCTGGCGGCGGCCGTCCTGCTGGCCGCCTTCGTCCTCGCGGCGCTGCTCACCACCGCGTCGGTGAACCGGCGGGTACGGGAGTTCGGGACCCTCAAGGCCATGGGGTGGCACAGCCGCCGGATCGTGGGCCAGGTGCTGGGGGAGTCGGTGGTCCAGGGGGTGGTCGGAGGCGNNACTCTGAAAGCCACGGTCGGGGCCACCGGGTTGGGGAGCGGCGCTCCCTCCGCCTTCGGCAGCGGCCGAGGAGGGTTCGGGGGTGGGCCTGGGAGTGCGGGCGGGGCTACCCGGCGGTCGTTTGCCCATACGTTCGCACCCAACAGCCACACCGTCACCCTGCACTTGACCGCGCCACTCAACCTTGAGATCCTCGGCCTGGCGGTCGCGCTGGCGATTGCGGGAGGCCTCATCGCCGGCATCCTGGGTGGGTGGCGGGCCGCCCGCCTGCAGCCTGCCGAAGCGCTGCGGCGGGTGGAGTGAGGCGATGCATTTGAATTCGGCCGATCAGGTTTTGGCTCCCGGCGACCCTTCCTTGGAGATGACCAATGTATGAACTCAAGAAACTCTCCCGGGTCTATCCCAAGGGGCGGGGCAAGGTGACGGCCCTCAAGGANNACCACCCTCCTCTTGCTGCTCGGAGCGCTCGACAAGCCGAGCTCCGGGAGTCTCGTTTTCGATGGCCAGGACCTGGGCACCCTGCCTGAATCCCGGCTGGTGGACGTGCGTGCCCAGAACTTCGGGTTCGTCTTCCAGAACTACAACCTGATGCCCACCTTGACAGCGGCCGAGAACGTGGAGGCGGCCCTGGTGCCGCTCCACATGCCAACTCCCCAGAGGCGCTCGCGTTCCGTGGCGGCGCTGGCCGAGGTGGGGCTGGCCGACCGGCTCAGCCACTTCCCCGCGGAACTCTCCGGCGGCGAACAGCAGCGGGTGGCGATCGCCCGAGCCCTGGTCAAAGAGCCAAAAGTGATCCTCGCCGATGAACCGACCGGCAACCTCGACGAGGTCACGAGGGCTGAGATCGTGGCCCTGATGGAGAGGCTCTGGAAGGAGCGCGGCATGACGCTGGTGGTGGTCACCCACGACACTCAGGTGGCCCGTCGGGCGCCCCGCACCGCCCTCATCAACGGCGGGAGTCTCACGCTTCGGGTCAACCGGAGGAAGGTCGCTCAGGGCCGGCCTGCCCCCCCGGAGGCGGTCGAGGTCGTCGAGAGCTAGAGCTTGGGAGCCCCGACCTATACTCGCCCGGTGGAGAGACCTGCCGAGGAGGAACCCGCAGCCGCTGCTGAAGGGGAGCCCGCAGCCCCATCCGAGGAGGAACCCCCAGCCGCTGCTGCGGAGGAGCCCAGCGCCGGACCGCCGCCTGAGTTCCTCAATCCAGAATCTCCTCGCTACCAGCCCTGGGCCGAGAACGAGAAGAGGATCACCAACGCGGTCAAGGAGAAGCGTCCCCTCCAGGAGTTCATGGCCGAGTTCGACGCCCGGGTGACGGCGTACGGTGACGTGGGCAGTGGGAACTGGGATCCTCAGCACCAGGAACGACTCCTGGCCAAGTTCTCCACCCGCACTTCCGACCCCGCCCGGCGCCGCCGCCGCCGCCGGCCGGCGGGACAACCTGCGGCCCAGCAGCCCGGGGCCCGGGGCCAGCAGAGCCAGGGTCGCCGACCCGGCGCCGGACCGCCCCCTGCAGCGGCCGAGCCGGGTGCCGGAGCCGAACGACGCCGTCGCCGGCGTCGCCGACCGCGTGGAGGCCGGCGCCCTCCGGAGGCTGGATCCGGCACGTGACCCGGCCGGACCCCCCGGCCGGCATCTGCTTCGACTACGGGCGCACCCTCGTCGTAATCGCCCGACCGGTCGCGGCCATTGCCGCCGCCGGGGAGAACCTGGCGGCGGGGCTGCCCCTGGCCGGCAGCAGCTGGAGCGGGACCGCGGGGGAGTTCGCACTGGCCCTGGATCAGCTGGTGGATCAACTCGTTGGAGAGGGCCAGCGGGCCCACCCGGGGCGGGAGGTCGACATCCAGGCCATCCACCGAGAGGCGCTCCAGCAGCTCCTGGGCGCCCCGCCCAGTCCAGAAGTCAGCGCCCAGGTTGGTGCGGACCTGCAGCGGGCGTGGGTCGCGGGGGTCAGCCCGATCGAGCCGGCCCGGGAGGTCCTGGCGAAACTGAGGGAGCGGGGAATGCGACTCGGGCTCTGCTCCAACGCCCCGTATGCCCCGGCGTTGATGCGCGAGCAGCTGGAACGCCTCGACCTACGCCAGTATTTCGACGCTGTGCTCTTCTCCAGCGAGATCGGGTGGCGCAAGCCCGACCCCCGGGTCTTCACCGAAATTTTGGGGCGTATGGGACTCCCCGCCAGATCGGTGTGGTTTGTGGGGGACGAGTGGGTAGCGGACATCGAGGGCGCCCGCGATGCCGGGATGAGGGCGATTCTGGCGCCGGGGGCCAAGGCTCCCATGGCAGGCGCTGAGCAGCTGACGCGATGGGATGACCTCCTAGCCCTGCTGGGCTGAGTCGAGACTCCGACTCCCTCGTCTGCGGAGGTAGTCCGGGGGCTTCGTACACTTGGATCGATGCGAGTCAGCGCCCTCTTCGGCACCACCAGACGCAGTGCCCCGACGGAAGAGCTGGTGGTCCACCAGCTACTCCTGCGGGCCGGCTTCGTGCAGCAACTGGCGACCGGGCTCTACAGCTATCTGCCGATGGGATGGCGGACCGAGCAGAAGATTCGCCGGATCCTCCGCGAGGAGATGAACGCCCTGGGCGGCCAGGAACTCTGCATGCCGATGGTCCACCCGGCTGACCTCTGGCAGCGCACTGGGCGCTGGAACACCGTGGACGAGGTCCTCCTCCGGTTCCAGGATCGCCGGGGCCGGGACATGGTGCTCGCCCTCTCGCACGAAGAGGTGGTGGCCGATCTGACGGCCGCCAACGTGAGCTCGTACCGGGACCTGCCGAGGATCGTCTACCACATCCAGACCAAGTTCCGAGACGAGGCCCGATCCCGTGGCGGGCTGGTGCGCACGAGGGAGTTCACCATGAAGGACTCCTATTCCCTGGACCGCGATCAGGCCGGGCTGGAGCGCGCCTACATTGCCCACTTCCATGCCTACTTCAAGATCGCCGCCAGGGCGGGTATCCCCGTGGTGGCGGTACTCAGCGACGTCGGGATGATGGGAGGCCACCTGGCCCACGAGTTCATCTACCTGACCGACGATGGAGAGGACACCCTGGTGTTCTGTGACAACTGCGGCTACGCCGCCAACCAGGAGGTGGCGGCGAGCGCCCTGCCCGAGCCTGAGACCGAGGCCGAGAGAGAGCTGGAGGAAGTGGAGACCCCGGGGGCGGCGACGGTCCCCGAGCTTGCGGCGTTCCTGAAGGTGGACCCGTCGCGGATTGCCAAGTCGGTCGCCTTCATGGCGGAGTTGGAGCGCGGCCAGAAGCCGCAGCTGGTCCTGGCCCTGGTCCCCGGGCAATCCGAGGTCAACCTGGCCTGCCTCCGCAACGCGACGGGCGCCGTCGAGCTGCGGGCCGCCACTCCGGACGAGGTGAAGCGGGCCGGCGGCGTTCCGGGGTATATGTCGCCTCGGGGGCTCCCGGAGGGTGCAGCGATAGTGGTCGCAGATGAGGCGATCGCCCGCCGGCGCAACCTAGTGACCGGCGCCAATCGCGAGGGCTGGCACCTGCGCAACTTCAATCTCGCCCGCGACTGCCGCGTCGATTCGCTGGCCCGGCTGGCGTCAGCCACGACCGGGGACCCCTGCAGCATCTGTGGCACCCCGCTACGGATCCGGCGGGGCATCGAGTACGGCAACATCTTCCAGTTGGGTACCGACTACAGCGTCTCCCTGGGGGCCCTCTACAACGATGAGGAGGGGCAGCAGCTTCCGGTCGTGATGGGGTCCTATGGGATCGGCGTCGGCCGCATGCTGGCGTGCATCGCGGAGGAGCACCACGACGACCGTGGTCTCGCCCTCCCGATCGGGGTGGCGCCGTACGAGGTGGCGCTGATCTCCGTCGGCCACGATCAGCCGGTGACGCAGCTGGCGGAGGCCACCTACCGGCAGCTGGAGGACGCTGGGGTCGAGGTTCTCTTCGACGATCGGGACGCCAGCCCCGGGGTCAAGTTCGCCGACGCCGACCTGCGCGGGATTCCTCTTCGGGTCACCATCTCGCCGCGAAGCCTGAAGGCTGAAGGGGCTGAGTTCAAGCGGCGAATCGGCGAGCCCCGCACGGTCTCCCGCGGCTCAATCCTCGCGGAGGTGTTGGAGGAGCTGGACGCACTTCGGCGCGAGGAACGGGAGTGGGTCAGCGCACAGATGGAGCCGGTGGCGGCGCTGGCCGCCCGGACCTTCTCCGGGGGGTCCTGACCCCGGGGGGTGCGCGCAGATGGCGAGGGTGCGGACGATCCTTCACGTGGACCTGGACGCCTTTTTTGTCTCCTGCGAGCTGCTGCGCCGGCCGGAGCTGGCCGGGAAGCCGCTGGTGGTGGCCGGGGGCCACGAGTCCCACCCCGGACAGAGCCGGGACCCCGGAAGGAGCGTGGTGGCAGCGGCCTCGTATGAGGCGCGGAGCTATGGGGTTCGTTCGGCTTTGCCGCTGGCCCGCTCCCTAGCCCTCTGCCCTGAGCTGGTGGTGCTTCCGGTCGAGATCGCCGAGTACGCCAGGATCTCCGAGCTGGTCTTCGCGATCTTTGCGGAATACACCCCTTTGGTCGAGCCGGGGTCGCTGGACGAAGCCTATCTCGACCTCACCGGTACCGAGTCCCTGAACGGTGGCGGGGAGGAAGCGGCCCGAGAGATCACCGCTCGGCTCGACGCGGAGCTGGGCCTTCCCTGCTCGGTCGGGGTGGCCACCACCAAGACCGTGGCCAAGGTGGCCTCGGACCTGCGTAAGCCCCGGGGGATGGTGGTGGTGCCTCCAGGCGAAGAGGCCGTCTTCCTCGCCCCCCTTGCGGTCGAGCGCCTGCCCGGAGCCGGGCCCAAGACCACCGCCAAGCTGCGGCTCCTGGGCATCGACACCATGGGCAAACTGGCAACGGCCCCCACCGCCCTCCTCCAAGCGACGCTCGGGCCGAATGCCGAGGCACTGCAGCTCCGGGCCGGCGGGGTCGACCCGGCCCCGGTCAAGGTTCCCGGGATCCCCAAGTCGGTCAGTCGTGAGGAGACCTACTCCCAGGATCTGAACTCGCGAGAAGATCTGGAGGCCCGCCTGGCGGTGCTCTCGGCCGGGGTGGGGCTGCGTCTGCGGGCCTCATCGCTGATTGCCCAGGCGGTGGCGATCAAGATGCGCTTCACGAACTTCGAAACGGTCACCAGACGGCGGCAACTACCGGAGCCGACTTTTGCTGATCAAGAGTTGCAGGCGGCCGCCTTAGAGCTCTTCGCCGAGGCCTGGACGATCGGCCGGGCAGTGCGGTTGCTGGGGGTGGGGGCCGAGGGGCTGAGCGAGCTTCGGCAGATGAGCCTGTTCGAGCGCGGCGGCGAACGCGGCGAGCGCTTGGACCTGGCCCTCGACGGGCTCCGCGGGCGCTTTGGGGGGCGGGCGATCTCGCGGGGCACGGGCTCCCTTGAGGCGCCGCTCGATTGGAACCGGGATCACCTGCGCCGGCTCACCGACTCCTAGCCGCTCCGGAATTCGCCAGTTAGCCACGTATCATCTGAGGGCCTCGGAGGTGGGCACCGCCGCTCCCCGCTCTGAGGCGAGGGGCCATCGGCGGGCCGTGGTCGGGAGGGAGGTGGCAGCCATGACGGGGGCGGGTGGGACCGATGAAGATTGAGTTCCGCTTTTGTCCGAGCTGCGGGTCGGCACTGAGCCTGCGCCAGATCGAGGGCCATGACCTACCGGCCTGCCCCAACTGCGAATTCGTGGCCTGGAAGGGCCCGAAGGTGGCGGTGGCTCTGGTGGCCAGCGACCCCCAGGGCCGGATCCTGGTCATCCGGCGTGGGATCTCACCCGGCCGGGGTGGCTGGGCCTTCCCGGGTGGCTATGTCGACGACGAGGAGGACCCCGCCTTCGGTGCGGCCCGCGAGTGCCTCGAGGAGACCGGCTGCGAAGCCGCCGTCGATGAGCTCGCCGGCGTCTTCCATGTGGTTACCGAGGACGGGGGCCTGGTCGTCCTCGCCTACAGGGGTCGGCTGACGGCGGGCGAGCCGACCCCCACCCCTGAGGCACCCGAGCTGGGCTGCTTCGATCCCGAACAGCTCCCGGAGCTGGTGTTCTCCTCGCATCGACGGGCCTTCGATGCTTGGCAGGCGGGTCGGGCGCAGGTCGACTGAGTTGTTGGGGTCAATCCGGCGCGGTTGCACCCTCAACTGCCTGGGGTGTCTCATCCCGGTCGTGGTGGTGGTGGGCCTGGCGTTGTACGCGGTCCATCTCTGGACCACTCCCCCCAACTACCGGCCGGTCAGCCCGGCGCCTCCCGGCGCCCTCCAGTTGAGTGAGGCGCAGGCGGTGGCTTCAGCGCTCTCCAACGGCCAACCGGTGGCGCTGCTTCACCTGAGCGATGCTGAGGCCACCTGGCTGCTCCAGGCCAGCATAGGGAGCTACGCTGGCCTCTCCGACCTCGAGGTTCACGTGCTCCANNGGGCCGGTCGCGTTCGCCGGTCAGGGAAAGCCGACGATCGAGCTCAGATTCTCCAGCCTCTCGCTCGGCCACATGGGTCTTCCCTCCCTGATTCCTCAGGCCCTGGCCCGGGGATTCCACCCCGCATTTTCTCTTGGGTTGATCGACCCTGGCCGAGACCTCACCTTCTCGTGCGAGGCGGCCCGTCCCAACGATCTGATCGTGGGCATCAGCTTCGGTGAGGGGAAGGTGGCGAAAGGGGTCAACGCCTGCGCGGCGAGCTCATGACCGACCAGAACGCTTCCGGGCTCAGTCATCTGGACCCCAAAGGGCGGGCCCGGATGGTGGACGTCGGCGACCGTCCCAGCACCGATCGCGAGGCGACCGCCGAGGGAGAGGTGCGGCTCAACCCCGCGGCCTGGGCCGCCGTCTCCGACGGCACCGTCACCAAGGGAGACGTTCTGGAGGTCGCCAGGTTGGCAGGCATCATGGGCGCCAAGCGCACGCCGGAGCTGATCCCCCTCTGCCATCCGCTCACCTTGACCCACGTGGCTGTCGATGCCTGGCTGGCGGCCGAGCCCGACCGGGTCCAGCTCCGGGCCACCGTCCGCTGCCACGGCACGACTGGCGTCGAGATGGAAGCATTGACCGCAGTCAGCGTGGCGGCTCTGACCGTGATCGACATGGTCAAGAGCCTCGATCCCTGGGCCGAGATTGGCCCGATCGCCCTGCTGACCAAGCGAGGGGGTCGCTCCGGCGATGTCCGTCGGCCCGGCCCTAGCGCAGAGGCGGCGGGAGCAAGCTGACGTGGCCCCAGCGGCCCAGTCGGGAGCCGCGCGCGAACGGGAACTTCGCGAACTCCTCTACCTGCAGAAGCTGGCGGTGGAGGCGGCCTCCACGATGGAGCGCGACGAGCTCCTCTCGCTGGTGATCCGCGAGACCACCGGGGTCCTGGAGGCCGACGTGTGCTCCCTCTACCTTTTCGACCAGGCCCGCGAGGGATTGGTGTTGACCGCCACCAACGGGCTCAACCAGGCGGCGGTGGGCCGGGTCGTGCTCGCGGCGGGGCAGGGGATCACCGGGGCGGTGGCGGCCTCGCTAGAGCCGCTGTCGGTCGCGGACGTGGCCACCGATCCGCGGTTTGAGTGGATCGAGGGGCTGGACGAGGAGCGGTTCACCTCCATGCTCTCGGTCCCGATCATGGCCGGGCCGCGCGTGGTGGGTGCGCTCAACGTGCAGACGGTCATGCGCCGGGAGTTCCGCCCCGACGAACTGGCCTTCCTGTCCGCGATCGCCGGCGCCTTGGCCGGGGTCCTGGAGCGCAGCGAGCTGCAACACCGACTGGAGCTGCAGCTGGACGAGATCCAACTCTCCCAGACCGTGCACGAACGCTTCACCGAGCTGGCGCTATCCGGGGCCGGCTTGCCCAAGATCCTGGACGCCATCGCCGGCCTAGCCGGGGGCGAGGTCGGGCTCTACGATCCGCTCGGCTTCCATCTGGAGCACGGTGCGGGGAGAGGCCTCGCAGTGCGCCGGCTCACCATCCCTAGCTCGCTCGCCGGGCCCCAAGCCTCCGGCCCGGTCGGAATCAGCCTGGCCCGGCCCCGCTTGGATCTCATCCTGACCCCGGTCCGAGCCGGTGAGGAGCTGGTGGCGGTGCTGGCAGTCGAGGGCACCGTCGAGGGTGCCGCCGCGGGCAAGCGCCGCGCCCTGGAGCACGGCGCCACTGTGGTGGCGCTGGAGCTGCTCAAGGAGCGGGCCGCCGCCGAGGTGGAGCGGAGGCTTCGTGGTGATCTCCTGGAGGGGCTGCTCACCCCCGGGCAGAGCCCCGACGACATCGCCCGCCTGGCGGTGCGAGCGGAGCGGCTCGGTTACCGGATTCCCGACCAGGCTTGGGTTCTCGTGCTAGAGCCGGATGACGAACGATCCCTCGCCATGTTTCAGACCCAGCCCCTCCAAGAGCGGCTGCACCGCGATCTCAATGAGCTGACCCAGCGCCGGTTTCCCGGATCCCTCGTCGTGGCCCGGGCCACCTACTCGGTGCTCCTGATCCCCGCCCGGGCACCGGCTCCCAAGAACGGCGCGGCGGAGCCTTCGTCGGCCGGTCTGGAGGAGTTCGCCAGGGCGGTCCTGGCGCTGGCCCAGGGGTTGGGGCGGCGGCTGTACTTCTCAGTTGGCATGGGCAACCTGGCCAGCTCGGCGTTGGAGCTGGCCCGAGCCCACGAGGAGGCCCGCCAGGCGCTGCGGCTTTCCCGCCGCGCCGGCGGAGCCGGGCAGGTCACCTCGTATCGCTCCCTGGGTGCCCTGCGCCTCCTGTTGGAGGTCAGGGACCCCGGCGTCCTGCGTCGATTTGTGGAGGAGACCCTGGGCCCGATCCTGGCCTATGCCCAGCGTCACCGCACCCCCCTTTTGCCGACCCTGGAGGCGTTGGTCGCCCAGCGCTGGAATCAGCGCGCAGCGGGGCGCCAGCTGCACGTGCACATCAACACCCTGGCCTACCGGGTTCAGCGGATCGAGGATCTGCTCGGCGCCTCGCTGGACGATGCCGAGACCCGGGTGGTGCTGAGCGTCGCCCTGCAGGCCCGGCAGTTGCTCTCCAAGTGAGCTGAGCCCGCGTGGTAGGTTCATTCCGTAAGCCGGTCCATAGGAGGAGGCGCCAATGTTGAAGCCCGGTGACCAGGTACCCGACTTCGCTCTCCAGGCCGGCACCGGCCAGACGGTCGACACCTCCGAGCTGCGCGGGCAGCGCTGGGTGATCTACTTCTATCCCAAGGACAACACTCCCGGCTGCACCATCGAGACGGGGGAGTTCGGGCGGTACCTGCCGGAGTTCGTTACGCGCGAGGTAAACGTCTTCGGCTGCTCTGTCGGCGACGTCGACGCTAAGACCAAGTTCGCCGACGCCTGCGGCGCCCCAGACCTACCGCTCTTGGCCGACCCGGACCACCAGGTCGCGGAACTCTTCGGAGTCTGGAAGACCAGTCCGGACGGCGATAATTCCTCCGGCAGAGTGGCGCGATCCACCTTCCTGGTCGGCGCCGACGGCCGGGTTGAGAGGGTCTGGGAGACGGTCAACCCGGCCGGGCACGCTGCCGCGGTGCTGGCGGCCGTTAGCTAGGGCAGCTATATAGATGGCACACCAGTGGGTTGGGAACGAGGGTCTTCCGCCGGCCGGCCGTAACAGGCGCTACCTCGACGGCGTTACGTTTTCAGAGATGAACGCCTCTTCTCTTCGAATTCTGGGGTCGATCGTTCTTCCTGCGGCTTTGCTCATAGGCGGATGCGGTTCGGTTACCCCGGTTGCTTCACCCTCCCCATCCCCGACCGCATCCCCGACTCCCAGCACCACAGTGACTCTGGCTGGTGCCCGGTCTGGTGCGCTATCGGGCGTCCATGCCCTTTGCTCAAATCAGTTCCCTGCCGTACAGATGTGGGGCGCTCTACGCGGCGACACCTATAACGTCATCATTGCCCAGCCAGGTGTAGCTGGCAACTACAGCGAGGTGTTAGAGAACGTGGGGCCGGAAAGCCTAACCTCTACCGTGGCCAATGCTTGGATCGCCTCGAATAGCGATGGTGTGGCCAACTACAATAGCGTGACGGGGGCGACATTCAACATTCAGACAACCCCGGACAGTGTCTACTACGCACCAGGCCAATTACCACCAGCGACGGACGTCTTGTACGTCAGTGGCACGATCTTCTGCTAGTCACCTGGCGGGACTGCACAGGGTGAGTGCCTAGGACGTCTTCCGGGCCGCTTGGGACGCTTGGCTTCCTCAGCGTCAACCTCAGACTTGGGGACGGCTAGAAGCGCACTCA
>PKXE01000222.1:0-3338 GCA_003132265.1 Candidatus Dormiibacterota bacterium
GGTTAGCGGTCCCCGTCTAGTCACGATATACGACCTCAAGTGGGGTCAGCGCAGGCACTACGCCGACCTACCCGGACGGCGTTGTAAAACGTGCGCAGAGACTGCTGAGCTCAAGCCTGCGTCGTAGTGGTTACGGTCAGGCGACGCTGCCCGCGTGCCCGGAGCCGGCGGCAAGGCCCAACGCCGCGGCGAGGTTCCCCCACTCCGTCACCGGTACCTGCGCGGGGTCACGGAGAATCACGTGGATGGCCACGTGGTCGGCCCCAGCCTGCAGATGTTCCAAAACTCTTCCTGCCACTCGGTTGACATCGCCCCAGCCAACGACTGAATCCACCAGGCGATCGCTGCCGCCCCCTTCAAAATCATCTGCCTTGAAGCCGAGACGCTCCAGATTGCGACGGTAATTGGGGAGGCGAAGGTAGGAACTGGTGTGCTGGCGGGCAGTGGCGCGCGCTTCGTCCGGGTCCGATTCCAGGACGACTGCCTGTTCTGGGCAGAGCAGTTTGTCGCGGCCGAGGGCGACTCGGGCCTGCTCCGTGTGCTCCACCGGCACGAAGTAGGGATGGGCCCCATCCGCCTTCTCTGCAGCGAGTTCGAGCATGCGAGGCCCGAGCGCGGCCAGCACCCGGAGGGGCCGGCCGGCCGGCATCGGCGACTCGTACTGAGCCGCATCCATCGCAGCTAGGTACGCTCGCATCGCGGAATAGGGCCGGGTGTACACATGGCCGCGGGGGTTGACCAAAGGCACGTGGCTGACTCCAAGCCCCAGCAGAAAGCGGNNGCTGTTCGAGGCCCCGAGCAAGAGGGAGGCGTTGGCGAAGATCTCGCGGCGGTAGCCCTCCCCCACCCAGAGGGCACTAAAGCCGAGTCCCTCCAAACGGGAGACCTCACCCCTCACGAGCGCCGCCGGTTGACGATCGAGGGCAGATGTCCAGACTCCGAAACGGCCAACATCCATGGCGCCAGACTACCGGGTCCAGGGAAGTCTCGCCGGCGGCCATTCCGAACGCAGGTGGCGGACGCGAGTTGAGTCGGGACCGCCGAACCCAGCTGCAGATTTCACGCGTGACCGGCCGCCAGGTTCGCAGTGTCCGGTCGCCGGCACCCAGCAGATCCTGGTGCGCCGCGTAGGCGACAACCTGTCCGCTGGCTGGGACCTGGTCGTCTTGACCTGAAAACCCACCGGGTGGCCTCCCGGGGGTTCAGGTCGCCTCCCGGTCAGACTAGGTGAAAATAATCTGCCCGCCTGCAGCCAGCTGGTAGAACTCACCGACGGTGATGATGTCCTTCACTGGTTCGATCAGATCATCCCGGCTGACCTCGAACAGGTCACAGGAGGCCTTGCAGCCGTAGAGCCCGGCACCGCTATCAGCGATCATCTGAAGGAACTCCGGGACCGGTGGGTTATCGAGCTTCTCCATCTTGCGCTCCATATAGAGAGTCATCACGCTGGACACCCCGGGAAGGCCACCGGCCAGGGTGGCCAGGTGCAGTCCCGGATTGCCGACGGTGGCGACCTTCAGGTGTTCGTAGCGACGCTTGTGGATCGCGTCGAGTCCGAAGAAGGTGAAGAACAGGTTCGCCGCGATACCTTCGGCACGGGCACCGTTGGCCATGATCAGTGCCGGATAGATTCCTTCGAGCGACCCCTTGGAGACGATGATCGAAACTTTCTGGATGGGTTCTGCCATCTGGTGTCCTCCGTGTTCAAATGCATCCGCGTGGTTTGGGGATACCCGCGATCTTGGCCGCCAGCTTTGCTGGGCCCTTCGGGAAGAGTTGATAGAGCTCTTTAATCGAGACTCCCGAAGTCTTCCCCAGCACCCGCACCGTCGGCCCAGAGCCCTTCTCCTGGTACTCGTGGCGCATGAAATCTATGACCCGCCAATGCTGCTGTGTCAGCTCGTCGATACCCTCGGCCCGGGCGATCTCGGGAGCCATCTCCCGACTCCACTGGTCAGGGTTGATGAGGAATCCCTCGTCGTTGACGCTGACGGTCCGCCCGACATAGGTGGCGTTGGGCATCTCAGTACCTCCTCGTAGGCATGCGCGTAGTCATCCGGTGGCCTGGAATCTCTTGCCGTGCCGGGGCATGGCGGAGCCGATGCCGGGTATGTCGCGCCCGGCCAGCAGGGCGTGCCAGTAGAGCCACTCAAAGGACAGCTTGCCCAGATGATTGAGGCGCGACTCCTTGAGCAGCGGCAGCCCCACTCTGCCGGGGAAGTGCCCCGGCAGCGGCTCGGTGTCGTAGTTGAAGTCAATGAGCAGCGCCTTCCTGAACCCAGTTTCGATGAAGCAGTTGGTGTGGCCGTCGAAGCGGGCAGTAAGCGGCTCAGCGGATAAGAAGCGGCGGACGTTCTCGACCAGTACTTCCCCCTCGAAATGGGCGACCGAGCCTGCTTTCGAGGTTGGGACGTTGGCCGCGTCGCCGAGCGCGAAGACGTTAGGGGCGGAGGTGGATTGGAGGGAGTGCTCGTTGACTGGGATGAAGCCGAGTTCATCGCCGAGCCCCGGCGAGTTACCGACATATGGCGCACCGCCGTGAAGGGGCACCACCACCGCCAGATCGAAGGGGACCTCACGACCGTCATAAGCGACCAGGCGACCGCCGAGCCCGTCGACGGAACCCGTATTGAACTCGGTCACGAGCCCGACGCCTTTCTGCTCAAGCAGACCAGAGAGTTCGCGGTTGCACACTGGCTTGGTGAACGCTCCGTCGAGCGGACTCACGTAGGAGATCTCAACCCTTTCCCGAATACCGCGCTGGCGCAAGTACCAGTCGGCCAGGAAGCAGAACTCAAGCGGTGCAACCGGGCACTTGATCGGCATGTCGACCACGTTCACGACGAGGCGCCCGCCCTCGAACTTGGTCAGCGCGTCGTTTAAGGCAGTGGCACCGTCCGCGGTCTAGAACGTGTGAACCTTCTCCCCCCACCCGGGACCGGTCAGCCCTTCGGTCTCCTGAGGCAGCAGGCTCGACCCGGTGGCCACGACGAGCACGTCGTAGTCGAGCTGCTCCCCGTCGNNGATCCCCGCATGCAGCTGGCGCCGACGGGGGCGGGTGATCTCCTCGGGTCGGGTGAGGCCAAACGGGACGAACAGCAGACCCGGCTGGTAGAGGTGCCGGTCGTCCTGGTCGATGACGACGATGGTGAAGTCATCGTCGCTAAGAACCCGGCGCAGCCGGTTGGCGGCTAGAGTCCCACCGGTACCACCACCGAGGATCACAACTCGCTTGGGCACGACCTCAGCGCGGCCCGGTAAGGGCGATCCACTGCGCAGCGTCTTCGCGCCAGGTATTCGCCCGATTGAAGTCGAGCTGACCAAGGCTCCCGGCC
>PKXE01000222.1:3420-5124 GCA_003132265.1 Candidatus Dormiibacterota bacterium
ATACACGCGCGTTATCGCCCGGCCACGACTAGGTGGAATCGCCGTCACCGGCGCCGGGGTGCCCGTGGGGCTTCGATGACGGGTCAAATAGGGTGAGCCCGGCCAGCCGGCCGGTCGCCGTGTTTCGGGAGTGGTTGGCGCGACCGAGATGGGCTGTTCGCGGCTCGGCAGCGCCCCATCCAAGGCGTTGGTCGAACCTCCTCGACCCGGCTCAGACGCCGAGTGCTCCCTCCATGAGGGAGAGGAGGATCCGACGGTGCTCAGGGTCCTGGGAAAGCCCACCCAGAAGAGCGATGGCGGGTTGGTCCAGCCCCAGGTCCCAGGAGGCTCGGATCGTTCCTGGACGGGCGTCGGCGCTGATGGTCACCCTGAAGGGGGTGCGCAGCTGCTCTAGCTGTCGCATCCAGCGTCCCACCGCTCCCAGGTCCGCAACCTCGAGCTGAAGCTTCAGTTCGCCATTCGGCATCAGCTCGAACCGTTCCAAGCCGGCCGGGGACGTGGCCGGCAGCAGCGATCGCAGGATGATCAACACCCGCGTCGAACCGTGGGCCGCGAGCAGCTCTTGGAGGATCTCCGACCACTTGCTTCCGACTGAGAACAGCCGCAGCGCCGCGAGCAAGAGTTCCTGCTCGGTCGGCTGAAGGGGACCACAGCGCAGAGTTGCCCGGATGCGATCCCTCGTTCTGGCTGCCGAGGCACGCCCTCGGGGCCGTACCTGGGAAGCGGTCGCCACGCCCAGCGGCGGCCCGCCGTCCCCCCCGACCCGGGACATCGGTGCCACCGGGTTACCGACCGCCATCTTCCTCAGGCCTCCTGTGGCACCAATGGCTTTTTGGAGTCGACCTGCTCCCGCGCCGCGTCCGGGGCGCTGAAGTACTGACCGTTGATCTCCGTGTACTCCTTCCACTCCGGGGGGAGGTCCTCTTCGGCGTAGATGGCGTCCACGGGGCAGGGATCGACGCAGGCTCCGCAGTCGATGCACTCCGTCGGGTTGATGAAGAGCATGCGGTCCTCGTCGGTGCCGATGATGCAATCCACCGGGCAGACCTCGACACAGGACTTGTCCTTGACGTCGATGCAGGTCTCCCCGATCACGAAGGTCATTGCCGGATTTCCTCCGTCGACGGTTGCGATCCCTTACTGGCCACTGTCACCTGACCGCCTCCGCGGCGACCTCCACTCGCACCTGATCGCCGACCACGGTCACCCGATGCGTCTGCAGCGGCAGGACCGCGGGCAGATTGAGCACGTCCCCGGTCCGGACGTCGAACCGCGAGCCGTGGCAGGGGCACTCCACCAGATGGTCGGAGAGGTCGCCCTCGCTCAGCGAGCAGTCCTCGTGGGTGCAGGTGTCGTCGATGGCGTACCAGCCGCCATCTTCGGTATGGGCGACGCAAACGGCCAGCTCGCCCACGACCACCCGACGCATGCCCGGGGCTGGTATCTCGGGGCCCGCCAGGATGGCTTCATCCATGCCTACGCCCGCGACACCGCCGGACTGGGGCTGACTGGGGCTTGGGACGCTCGCCGGGGCACGCAGGTGAGGTGGTGCAGGGTGCCGGTGAAGCGCTCGGCCAGCTCCGGGTCGCTCTTCTCCAGGGTCGCGTACGCCTCGGCGGCCAGCCGGCAGGCGCGCTCGGTTTGACCGGCATCGCCCAACTCGCGCAAGGACTTGTCCAGCAGCCGTGCCAAGGCGGCGAAAGG
>PKXE01000086.1 GCA_003132265.1 Candidatus Dormiibacterota bacterium
GCCCTCACCGTCTGAGGCTCCGCCGAAAGGAGCGTGCTCGGCTTAGCCAACTCCGGAGCTGATCAGCCGCACCACCTGCTCGGCCAGCCACCATTGCGCGGGACGGCCTGGCGACTGCCGGGGGAGGTCGGTCGGGACCAGGATCCCCAGCTCACCCAGAAGCTGCAGGGCTGCGCGAGCCGCCCGCTCCGACACTCCGAGGCGCTCGGCCACCAGAGAAGAGGAGACCAGGGGCAGGCCGGGGAGGAGCCGGAGCAGCCGCTGGGCGGCCGCGTCGGCCCTCGTGTCGGCGAGCTGTAGCGCCCATTGGTCCAAGAGCCGGGCGACGTCGTCGACCACTCCCACCATCGCCAGGCTGGAGCGGGGCACGGCCTCGGCGAACCAGGCCACCCACTGGTCGGTCTGGCCCGCCCGGAAGAGGGTGAGACCGGCGAGGTAGCCGCCCCGGTCGGGAGCCATGAACAGGCTGACTGGCGAGGGCGCGTGGACGGCCAGCCGGCCGGCCAGCAGCCAGCCCACCAGCACCCTACCGATCCGGCCGTTGCCGTCGGCGTAGGGAGGGATGGTCTCGAACTGGGCGTGGGCGACCGCGGCCTGCGTGATCGGGTCGACGTCCTCCCGGTTGGCGTAGCGGANNCCACCCAACCCAAAGCGCTCCGGAAGCCGCCGACCCACTCGGCCGGGAGGCGGTTGTCGTGGCGCATCAGCCGCTCGTGCCAGCCGTGCAGGGTCTCCGATCGAGAGCGGCGCCGTCCGCGCCTCGGCCAGTGCCTCCGCCACGACGGCGAGGTTGTCCGCGACCCAGGTGGCTGCCTCCCCTTCCTGCCGTCCCAACTCCACTGCCGCAACTTCTTCGAGGGGGGCCTGCAGACCCTCGATCGTCGAGAACGCGACCCCCTCGGCGCGGAGTAGGAGGCGCCTCACAGGCTCCCAGTCGGAGGGCAGGTGCTCGCCGGCCCGGACTACCGCGGCGGCGGCCCGCTCAGTACGGCCCGCAGTCGTCACCGATAATTCCGACCCTGGCCCCTCCCGGGTCGCCGGCACCCGGGCTCTCACCGTTCGACGGTTCCAGCGAACCGCTGTCTCGCGCCCGTAGCCTTCCGAATCTAGAGCCATATCGGACGGATATGTGATCAAGCTGCCGTACTGGTTCGGTCGCGCCCCCAGCGCACGAATCTAGCCCCACCAAGGACTTGGCGAGCGGGGCGCGGCGGCGCGGTCTTCGGTGTCCCAACCCACCGGAAAGTCGCCTCGGTACCAGTTCGCTGGCTGGCTGTCCACCCGCGGGAGCTAGTTAGGCGCGGCAACACCCAGCAGATCTCGGATTACCGCGACCAGCTCGTCCCGCAGCCCCGCCGGTGCCTCCGCGCCGAGGCCTCGGGTGGTGCCGATGGCCCCCGCCATCACCGCGCCCAGGACGGCGGTGATCCGAACCCGATCGCGGAGCGAGACCTTCGCGTTGGCCACGAACTCCGCCCATTGGGCCTCCAACTGCTGGTGCTCCGCCTGGTGCTCGGGGTCGTGCTGACCGAGCGCGTCAATGGCGGTTCGGTTCCTCTCCATCAGTGCGAAGACCTTGCGCTGGGCCAGAACTTGGTCGAGGAGCGTCTCGCAGGTCTGGGCCACCGCGGTGAAGTCGACCCGTCCGTCCACTGCGCGGAGAACATCGAGCCCGTGCTGCCCGATGCCGTGGGCCCGCTCCACCAGGGAGGAGAGTAGCTCCTCCTTGCTACGGAAGTGGTAATACAGGGCCGCCTTGGTCACCCCGACCCGCTCGGCGACCTCGCGCAGAGAGGTCTTGTCNNTTTACCTGCCGGATGGTAAGGAGATCAACTGTGGGCGAAAGACCGCCGATCCTCGTCGAGGGGCTGGTGAAGCTCTATGGGCGGACTAGGGCGGTCGATGGCTTGGACCTGGTCGTGGAGAAGGGCACCGTGGTGGCGGTCCTCGGCCCGAACGGGGCTGGCAAGACCACCCTCATCCGAATCCTGGCGACCCTAGCCAAACCCGACGGTGGGCGAGCCCTGGTGGCCGGCTTTGATGTCGCCGGCCACCCCGCTGAGGTCCGCCGCCACATCGGCATCGCCGGCCAGTCCGCCAGCATCGACGAGTACCTCACCGGGAGGCAGAACCTGGTCATGGTCGGCGAGCTATCCCGGCTTCCCCGCCGGGAGGCGAAGGGGCGAGCGGATGAGCTGCTCCAGCAGTTCGAGCTCACCGAGGCGGCAGACCGTCCCACCAAGACCTACTCGGGGGGCATGCGCCGCAAGCTTGACCTCGCCGCCAGCCTGGTCACCCAACCTGAGGTCCTCTTCCTGGATGAGCCGACCACCGGTCTTGACCCCAGGGCCCGGATGGGGATGTGGCAGCTGATCAGGGAGTTGGGCCAGGCGGGGACGACCCTGCTGCTGACGACTCAGTACCTGGACGAGGCCGATCAATTGGCCCACAACATCGCCGTGGTGGACCAGGGGAAGGTGATCGCCTGGGGTACCCCGGACCAGTTGAAGACCCAGGTGGGCGGTGCCGTCTTGGAGGTGACGCTGCCCGACGACGCTGATTCCGCCGCGGCGGCCCGGCTGCTGCAAGCGGTCGTCGCCG
>PKXE01000210.1:0-892 GCA_003132265.1 Candidatus Dormiibacterota bacterium
TGATGATGGCCTGGGACATGACCGTGCCCAGAGCTCCGGCGTTGTTGAGGGTGAAGGTCCCCGCCTCGACGTCCTCCAGGCGGGCCTTGCCCTGCCGGGCCCGCTCGATCAGGGTGGCGGCGGCTTGGGCCAGCCCAGCCACGCTGTAGCGGTCGGCGCCCTGCACGACCGGGACGATGAGCCCATCCCCAACCGCCACCGCCAGCCCCAGGTTGATCTCAGTCCGAAGCTGGATTGCGTCCTCCTCGAAGATCGCGTTCATGGTCGGCACCGCCCGCAACGCCAGACAGGTGGACTTCATCGCGAAGTGGAGGAAGGTGAGGTCGATGCCGGTCGCCGCCTGGAACTCGGCCCGGCGGACCGCCCGGGCGGCGGCCACCCCGCTCATGTCCACCTCGACCATGGTCCAGGCGTGGGGGGAGGTACGCCGGCTGCGCACCATGTGCTCGGCGATGGATCGCCGCATCGGCGTGAGCGGGATCCGGTCCCCCGGAAGGACCGGCTCGGGGTCGGGGGAGCGGGGTGCCGGCGGGAGGGGGGGCGCCTTGGCAGGGGCCGCCCCGCCAGCCTCCAGGAAGAGCAGGACGTCGCGCTTGGTGATCCGTCCCTGGAAACCGGTACCCGTGACCTGGCTGATGTCGAGCGCGTGCTCGTCGGCCAGTGTCCTCACCGCAGGGCTGATGAAGCCGGGGGAACCGCCCGCTCCGGCCGCGGGCCCATCAGCGGCCACCACTTCTACTTCTGCGGCCGGCCGACCGGCACCGCGGCTGGCTTCGATCGCCTCCTCAACTACCGGGCGTGCGGCCGCGGACTCGGCGTCATCCCCCACCGCCGCCTCGACCGGCTGGGGTTGCTCGGGTTCGTCGGGGACCTCCCCGGCGGTGCCCTCCAG
>PKXE01000210.1:921-8818 GCA_003132265.1 Candidatus Dormiibacterota bacterium
ACCAGCCAGGCGCCGATCGTCCCCTCGGTGACCGACTCGCCCAGCTGGGGCATCGTGACGGTGATCGCCATTGCCTCTTCTTACCTCACCAGCCGACTCAGTAGGCGGCCAACTCCCTCAATTTGGACTCGATCTTCCGCGGACCAAGGCAGTAGACCTCAGCCAGGGACTCGGCGAAGGGGATGGCCGGGATCTCGGGGCCGCCGATCCGCATTACCGGCCCATCCAGGGCCTGAAAGCATTCCTCGGCGACCAGCGCCGCAACTTCTGCCCCCACGCCGACCGCCAGGTTGGCCTCATGGGCGACCAGCACCTTGCCGGTCCGCGTGGCACTCTCCACGATCAGGTCGCGATCGAGAGGTCGGACCGTGCGCAAGTCCACCACCTCGACCTCAATCGCGTCTCGGCTCAGGCTCTCAGCAGCGGTCACTACCTCATGCACCGTGGCTCCGTACGTGAAGCAACTGATATCGCGGCCCGGGCGCACGATCCGGCCCCGACCAATCGGAACCAGGTACTCCTCATCGGGGACCTCCTGCCGCATTGAGCGATAGAGGCCCTTGTGCTCGAAGAAGCAGACCGGGTCGGGATCGCGCAGGGCCGCCAGCAGCAGGCCCTTGGCGTCGTAGGGGTTGGAGGGCAGGACCACCTTCAGCCCGGGTACGTGGGCGAAGAGCGCCTCTAGCATCTGGGAGTGGTAGAGGGCCCCGTGCACGTGGACTCCTCCCCCACAGGGGGCCCGCACGACCATCGGACAACTCCAGTCGTTATTGGACCGGTAGCGGATCTTGGCCGCCTCGCTGATCAGCTGGTCCATAGCTGGCGGGATGAAGTCCAAGAACTGGATCTCCGCCACCGGCCGAAGCCCGGCCAGGGCGCAGCCGATGGCTACCCCGACGATCGCCGCCTCGGCGAGCGGGCTGTCGATAACCCGCTCCTCGCCGAACTCCTGGAACAGCCCAGCGGTGGCCCCGAACACCCCACCCTTAACCCCCACGTCCTCACCAATGACGATCACCCGGTCATCCCGGCGCATCTCCTCCCGGAGAGCGTCGCGGATGGCCTCCACGTAGGTGATTTCCGGCACCTCTCAGGCCTCGCCGTAAACGTATCGGAGGGCAGTGTCCGGATCCGGCGCGGGGGCCTGGTCGGCCTCCGCCTGCGCCTCGTCGATCAGCGACTGGCACTCCTGGCGGATCTGGTCCGCCTCCCCGTCGGCCAGAATTGAGCTCGACTCGAGATCGGCCCGGAAGCGCTCCAGCGGGTCGTGCCGGCGCATCTCCGCCAAATCCTCGGCGCTGCGGTACCGGCGCTGGTCGTCGTCACTGCTGTGCGACTGGAGCCGGACACAGGCCGCCTCCAGCAGCGTCGGCCCCCCGCCGCGCCGGGCCCGGTCCACCGCCTCGCTGGCGGCCCGGTAGACGGCCAGCACGTCGCCGCCATCGACGGACACACCGGGCATGCCGTAGCCGGCCGCTCGGTCGGCCACGTGCTCGACCGCCATCTGGAGCGACTGCGGGACACTGATCGCAAAGCCGTTGTTCTCGACCAGGAAGATCACCGGCAGCCGGTGGATGGCGGCCCAGTTGAGGCCCTCGTGCCAGTCCCCCTCGCTGGTACCGCCCTCTCCCACCGTGGCCACCACCACCCGGTCCTCGCCCCGGTACTTGAAGGCCTGGGCCACTCCCACCGCGTGGAGGATCTGGGTCGCCACCGGGCTGCCTCCGGTGACGATATTGTGGCGCCGCGAGGAGTAGTGGGCCGGCATCTGACGGGCCCCACTGTTGGGATCTCCGGCCTTGGCGAGCGCGGCCAGCAGCTGGTCGCGCGGCTCCATCCCCATCACCAGCACCAGGCTGATGTCGCGGTAGTACGGAATGATCCAGTCGTAGTCCCGGCGCAGAGCGTAGCCGACCCCCACCTGGGCCCCTTCATGCCCCTGGCCCGAGATCGCGAAGGGGGCCCGGCCCTGCCGGTTCAAGACCAGCACCCGCTGGTCGAGCAGACGGCCCAGGAGCATGTCCCGGTACATCGCCCGCAGCCGGTCGCGGGTGAGCCCGGCCACCCCGACCGGGGCCGACTCCGTCAGTGCCATCGCTTGCCTGCCTCCGTCAAGTTGCGAGGACCCGAGCCATCCTAGCGCTGCCGGCAATTGGGGTTAGGGGACGAAGTCGTGCTGGCCTCGCTCACGTTCCTAGCGAGCGCCGCACGCCGACAAAACTGCCGACAGAACCGAGCGCGCCCCCAGCGACTATCAAGCAAAGCACGATCAGGGCGGCGAACCGTACCCCGACCCCCAGGGCCAGGCTGTGCCCACCGCCGAAGCCCACACCCACGCCGAGAAGGATCACCGAGGCCACCAAGGCCGAGATCACTCCCACGATGACCCCCTCCACGACGAACGGCCAGCGGACAAACCAATCGGTCGCGCCGACCAGTTTCATGATCTCGATCTCTTGGCGGCGCACGTAGGCGGCCGTCCTGACCGAGATGGTGATGATCACCAGGGCCACCGCGCCGACCACGCCCACCACCAGGCCCCCACCCAGCTGGGCCACGAAGATGTAGCGCTCCAGGCGGGGGATGACATCGGCGTTGTAGTCGGTGGGATGAGGCCCACTGTCCAAGAGCGCCGAGGTCCTCACCTCTCGGTTCAGCTCGGAGACGGCCTTGATATTCCGGAGGTGGAAGTTGAGGGAGGCAGGCAGCGGATTGCCCGCCCCCGACTTCTCCAGCAGGTTGATTGCCTGAGTAAGACCGAGGCTGCTGCCGGCCTGTTGGGCCGCCTGGTCCTTGTTCTCGAAGGTGGCCTTGGCGACCGCCGCCTGGTGGCCCAGAGTCTGCTCCAGGTTCACCTCGCTGGCAAAGCCGACGTGGTCGGCCATGAACACCTTCAACACCGACGCCTGCGACTCCTCGGTGTGAAGTACCCCATCGAGTGCGTGCACCACTACCACCGCCACCCCGGCGCCCAGTAGCGTGAGGGTGATAGTCAGGACGCTGGCCAGAGCGATGCCCCGGTTGCGCAGGATGTTCTGGAGTGCCACCCGGCCCACGAACTTGAGCGCCGGGATGGGATTCACAGGATGGCGTCCCCGTCGCGAAGGTAGGCACCCTCGGCCTCATCCCGGACGATCCGCCCGTCCTCGATCGCCAGCACCCGGCGGCGGCAGAGGTCGACCACCTCGCGGTTGTGGGTTGCCATCACGACCGTGGCGCCGCGGTGATTGATCTGCTGCAGCAGCTGGACGATGCCCCATCCCGCGTCTGGATCAAGGTTCCCGGTTGGCTCATCGGCTAGGAAGATCCGCGGCCGGTGCACCAGCGCTCGGGCGATGGCCACCCGCTGCTGCTCGCCGCCGGAGAGCTCGGTGGGGAAAGCGCTGAGCTTGTCCTCCAACCCGACGATGTAGAGCGCCTCTCCGACCTTCTCTTTGAGGTGGGGCCTTCCTGGGTCAGTGACCTGGATGGCAAAGGCCACGTTCTGCTCCACCGTGAGATTGGGTAGCAGCTTGAAGTCCTGGAAGACGATGCCCATCTTGCGACGCAGCCGGGGCAGGTGACGGTGCTTGAGCCGAGCCAGGTCCTGGCCCTCCACCAAGACGTGGCCCTGGGTCGCCCTCTCCTCCCGGATCAGGAGTCGGATCACGGTCGACTTCCCAGCCCCGCTGGCCCCGACCACGAACACGAAGTCGCGAGGCCGCACCGTGAAGGACGCGTCCCGGATCGCCGCCTGACCGTTGGCGTAGATCTTGGTGACCTTCTCGAAGACGATGATCGGCGGCTCGCTCCGGGAGAGCTCGGTGCTCCCGGCGCCGGTCATCACGACCGGTGCGGGTGGGCTGGTGGAAATCGACATTAGGGGAGGCTTGGTCCTCGTGCCAGGTGAACTGGCAGCCGACGGGCGGACCCCCGAGAGGGAGAGTGGTGAAGCCCTTGGCCGTTCTCGATTTTGGCCCGAGTATACCTTTCACGCCTGGAACTGGCAGCGGTCACCTCGGCCCGCGGACCAGCCGGTGCCGACGTTGCAGCTGGCCGGATTCGTGAGCAAGCGCTTTCCCGGCCGCTCGCGCCCGCAAGAAACGCAACCTTCCNNACTGCCTCAACGTTGCCGACCTCCAACGCGGTGCGGTTGTCTTTGACCAGGGTGTACGGCTGCAGCACATAGGAGCGGATCTGGTTACCCCACTCAGGCGAGATCAGGTCACCCTTGAGGTCNNNNGTGATCCGCACCGCCGACGAGGTCTTGTTGACGTGCTGACCCCCGGCGCCGGAGCTCCGATAGACGTCCACCCGCACGTCCTTCTCGTCCACGTCGACCTTAACTTCGTCAGGAATCTCCGGGTAGACCTCGACCAGCGCGAAGGCGGTGTGGCGTCGGTGGGCGGCGTCGAAAGGACTGATCCGCACCAGCCGGTGCACTCCCTTCTCCGCTCGCAGCTGGCCGTAGGCGTGGCGGCCGGTGAATTTCACCGTCGCACTCTTGATGCCCGCCTCTTCGCCCTCGGATTGATCTAGGAGCTGGGTCTCCATCCGGTGGGCCTCGCCCCACTTGAGATACATCCGAAGCAGCATCTCGCTCCAATCCTGGGCGTCGGTGCCACCGGCGCCGGCGTGCACCGAGAGCAGGGCCGGATAGGCCGAATAGGGGTCCTGATAGAGGAGTTCCAACTCGCGGCGGTCGAGCTCCTTCTCGATCGCGGACAGCTCAGTTAGGACCTCGTCCGTACCCGAGGCGTCCTCCTCTAGCAGCTGGGCTAGTTCGGTGGCATCCTGGGCCCGACGGGCCAGCGCGGAGAGTTCCTGGAGCTCGCCCCGCAACCGGCTCAGCTCCTGCGATGCCTGTTGCGCCCGGGTGGGGTCGTCCCACGCACCGGGCCGACCCAGCTCCCCCTCTAGGAGGACAGCCCGAGCCTGCTTCCCCGCGAAGTCAAAGATGCTCCTTCAGCTGCTCTGCCCGCTTGGAGAGCTGGTGGGCGCGGTCGCTGATCTCGGCCATGGCGGTCAGTGTAGCTTCAGGACTGCCGCCGGCTGGCGGCAGCGATCGGGCCACCGTGGACCGGGCGACTCCAGCCAAAGGCGGTCGACTCGGCTGTCACCGAGACCTGGCTCCCATGGCTGCGCTGCTTACCCGCTGAACCCCAATTCGTCGATGACACGGTGCGGCCCCCCGCTCGACTGGGCGGCAGCCGTGGCGAGTCTTTGCGGCCGATGCGTCGGCCCGTCTCTGGCCGGCGGCCTGGGTCGTGCGGTCACGTACGCCCTGATCTGCGTTGGCCTGGATTGGGAGGCTGAGGCTCAGGGAGGTCGCCACGCTTCAACCCCGGGACCGCGCTAACTCGAAATGGAACGGGAGGCCGTCT
Organism: Candidatus Dormiibacterota bacterium; assembly: GCA_003132265.1. Lineage (GTDB taxonomy): Bacteria > Chloroflexota > Dormibacteria > Aeolococcales > Bog-877 > Bog-877. Next base: position 6,285 of record PKXE01000210.1, read on the forward strand.
CGCCACGTCAACCAGGGGCGCGCGCGGATGCTACGAGGCGGCTGTCGGCGGATCCTTCTGTGCGGGTGTCGCGCTCTCAACTGGTTGGCTGAGCCGCCAAAGGGCAACCGAGCCATACCACTTCGGTCTGGAGCGAAGTGCGGCGGTCAACCAGGCGATGACCCGAGCCTGACCCGGCATTGGGCCGACCACTATCGTGCGCACCTGCCAGAGCCCAAGATCGCGGACCAGCTTCGGGGCCAGAGTCAGTCGTGGCCGTCGCCCTGCGGCGATGGAATCCAGACTAGTGATCACCGGATTGCTCGCGGTGCTCGCCCGCGCCTGGTCCGCGGGTCCTGCTTGGATGGCGTAGCCCCAGGGCATTCTGAACTGGAAGCCGCTGCTGAACTGCCAAAGCATGGCGTCCGCCTGGTTTGCGGTGGGAACTGGTACCACTGCGGCATAGCTGCCGCGGGCCACGGCAACGTGACTGGCCTCAGTGAAGAAGCGTGGCACGGACAACTCCTGGACGTACAGTGCCGAGTCCGGGATGAAGAGAAGGGCGGCGGCGCAGATGAAGACCGCCGCTCCCACGTGGGCTAGCGGGCCGGGATCGGACCACAATCGGTCGAGAACGATCGCCAGGCAGAGGCCGGCGCCCAGCAGAGCGAACACCACGATGCGGCTGGGCATCGCCAATCCCAGGAAAGGGAGCCGTTCGAGCAGAGCCCAGGGCAGGGGAAAGTCCAGGATCCGCCCGCCGATGTGCAGCCGGCTGCCCAGTGCGAGCACCAGCGCCAGCACCGTCAGCACCGCTGACCAGCGGACCCAGGGGTCGGATCGGTAGCGGGCCCAGCCCAAAGCGACTGCCGCCAGCAGGGGAAGCCCCAGATAGACCGTGGTATCGGCGGGATCGCCGGTGAAGTGGGTGGATATGGAGGTCGCCCAGGAGGGGGAGAGGAGCTGGTGCAAGGTCGGCAGAACGAAACCGAGGAGGTCGGCGGAGAAGAGCAGGGGGCTAGCGTTGGCGCCGTGCACTGCGTGCCCTGGTCCCGAGAATTCGATCCACAGCGGGAAGGCGCATACGATGACCCATACGATCAGGCTGGCCATGAGCGCTCGCGCGGCGAAGGCCACATGGCCAGCGATCCGGCGACGGTAATAGCCGGCCACGAGCACCAGAAGGAGCGCCGCGACCGTGACCGTCGTCGCCAGCAGTTCCGCGTTGATCAGCAGCTCGCAGCTGAGCAGCGCACCCAAGGCTATCCCGAGGCGGGTAGGGTCGTACCGTTGGCGCACCAGGATCTCGTCCATCGCTAGAAGAGTGAGGGGGAGGAACCAGAGGGAGATCCAGGTGAGGTGCCCAGAATCCGCTTCGGCAAAGACGAACGGGCAGAAGCCGAAGGCGAAACCACCGACCCAGGCCGCCGGCCGGTGCTGGACGTAGCGCTGGAACACCATGGCCGTCACCACCGGCCCCACGATGAGAGTGAGCAGGGTAACTAGATTGAGGCTGAGCACCGCTCCCCCCACCATCGTCACCGGGAGCATGAGCACACCCCACAGGGGGACCTCAGTGTTGCGCATCAAATCGATGGGGTGGCCGGGAATCGAGAGGTAGCCGGTCACCAGGGGGTCGCGACCGTGGGTCAGGGAAAAGGCGATCCAACCCAGAAACCAAGCCTTCTGGACCCCGTCCGAGGCTCCGCCGATGACAGTGGCTGTCGGATCCGTCCACGCCGCGTGGGTCACCGCGAGAACCGCTGCGGTGCTCCCGGCCACCAAGAGGATCGCCGTCGCGGCCCGGCCGAGCCTCATGGGCCACTGCGGAAGGGCAGCTGCCTTTGTCTCAACCACCTTTAGGCAACTCTGGACAATGGTAGGGACGTACCGGCTTCCTAGTCCCACTACCTGCCAAGCCAACGCGGTCGCGTCGCCGTCCCCTTCCCCCAGGTGTTGAGCAATGCGTGTCCTTTCTCCCGGGCGCAGGTGGGGGAGCTGCCTGACCCCGACCTAACTGCACGTTTGGACCGACGTTGAGATCAGTACGCGTACCCTGCCGTTGCCGGGCCTGCTCCTCGAGCAGGGGCCTCAGCTGAGAGCACCCATGCAGCATCGCGCCGATGATAGCTGCGCAGGTGTGAACAAAGGACCGCCTGTTCATCGGTCCGTCACCCGCCCGGTACGACTTCGACTTGCGCGCCTTGTCATTGCCCTGGCTGTTACTCCCGCCGGTTCGCCGCCACCGCCGTGAACCGGGACGGCCACCGCGAGGTGCTGGGGTTGGATGCCTTCACCGCCGAGCAGAGGGCCGCCTGGTTGGACCTCCTGCGCAGCCTGGTGGCGCGGGGGCTGACCGGGGTGCTGCTGACGCTCTCGGACAGCCATCAGATCAAGCAAGCCCCTGCGGCGACCCTGCCGGGAGCCTCCCTGCAGCGGCCGTGGTCGTCGGACGCACCTCCGCCCGCAGCAAGATCGTCCACCTGCTGGGCGAGGTCGTGGGATCCCGGCCTGAGCTGGTCGGAGGCACGGAGTTTTGGAGGGTGCCCGGCTCC
>PKXE01000094.1:0-9715 GCA_003132265.1 Candidatus Dormiibacterota bacterium
GCCAGGGTGGGAGTCATCAGGACGTCGTAGTGCTCCCAGAGCCAGGCGATCGACCGCCCGAAGAGCTGCAGTCGCTGCTGGGCCAGGAGGTACTCCGCCGCCTCGACCTTGGCGCCCAACTCAGCCAGGGCCTGGACCTGCGGTTCGATCCGGCCAGGATCGCCCCCGCCCGCCTCAACTGAGAGCACGGCCAGCCGCATCGAGGAGCCCCAGAGAATCCGAAAGTCTCGGGATAGATGACCCTGCTGCCAGCGGGGATCGACCGGCTCTACCTGGTGGCCCAATCCCTCCAGCAACCCCGCCGCTGCCCGCACCGCCGCGTCACAGGCAGGATGAACCGGCACCGAAATGGGTGGGATCGTGGTCCATCCGACCCGCAACCGGCGTGGGGAGATGGCCGCCGCCGCGATGAACGGCATCCTTGGGGAGGGCAGCGCGTAGGGGTCTCCCGGGGCGGGCCCGGAAACGACGTCCAGCAAGAGCGCGGTGTCGGCGACACTTCTGGTCAGGAAACCGTCCGCCACCAGCCCTCCCAGGCCGTCCCCACCCTCCGGTCCGAGGGATATCCGGCCCCGCGTCGGCTTGAGCGCGAACAGGCCGCAGCAGGATCCTGGGATGCGCAGGCTACCGCCCCCATCATTGCCCTCGGCGACCGGGACCATGCCCGCCGCCACCGCAGCGGCCGAGCCCCCGCTGGAGCCGCCCGGGGTGTGCTCTAGGGACCAGGGATTGCGGGTGATGCCCAGGCGCCGACTCTCGGTGACGGGGAGCGCGGCGAACTCCGGAAGGGTGGTCTTGCCCACCAGGACGGCGCCCGCACCGCGCAGGCGCGCCACCACCTCGGCGTCCCGGGGGGCCGGCCCAGCAGGAGCGGAGAAGGAGCCGTGGGTGACCTCGACGCCGGCCAACCAGCGGTTGTCCTTGATGGCGATCGGCACACCCTCCAGCGGACCCTGCTCACCGGCCGCCAATCGGAGCTCGGACCGGGCCGCCTGGGCGGCGGCCTGCTCCCGGAGGATGATCACGAAGGCGTTGAGCTGGGGGTTGAGCCCTTCGATGCGGGCCAGGCAGTCGCTCAGGACCTCGCTGGGCGAGGTCTCGCGGCGGCGCAGCAAGTCCGCCAGCCGGATGGCACCCAACCAGGCGAATTGGTCGCCCGGGGACCGGAAGGGTGGACCGGTTGCCATCGGAGGGGAGTCTGGCAGGTCGGACGGCGATCCGAGGCCGGCCGTGGCGGAGAGGCGCACTCGCGTTTGCCCTTGATCGCGGAACGGTACGCTAGTCCGGGATGGGCCAGGCTTACATTTCGATCCGCGGCGCCCGCGAGCACAACCTTCGCAATGTCGACTTAGACATACCCCGGGACCAGCTCACGGTGATTACCGGCCTGAGCGGTTCCGGGAAGTCTTCNNGCTACGTGGAGTCCCTCTCCGCTTATGCCCGGCAGTTCTTGGGGCAGATGGAGAAGCCGGACGTCGACCACATCGATGGCCTCTCCCCGGCTATCTCCATCGACCAGAAGGGAGCCGGGCGCAACCCCCGCTCCACCGTGGGAACCGTCACCGAGGTCTACGACTACCTACGCCTGCTCTACGCTCGGGTGGGCCACCCCCACTGCCCCAAGTGCGGCCGCGAGATCTCTCGCCAGACCGTGGAGCAGATCGCCGACCAGGTGGCATCCCTGCCCTCGGGGACGAGAGTTCTGATCCTGGCCCCCATGATCCAGGGCCGCAAGGGTGAGCACCAGGCGATTTTCGAGTTGGCCCGCCGTCAGGGGTACGTCCGGGTGCGGGTGGACGGGCTGGTCCACTCCCTGGAGGAGGTCCCCGGGCTGGACAAGCAAAAGAAGCACGACGTCGAGGTGGTGGTGGACCGACTGGTGGTCGAGCCCGAGTCGCTGTCGCGGCTACGGGAGAGCTGCGAGCAGGCCTCCCAGCTTTCCGGGGGCACGGTACTGATCGCCTCCGCTGACCCCGACGCTGCTGTTGAGGACATGCTCTTCTCCGAGCAGTTCGCCTGCGTCTATGACAGCCTCTCCATGGAGGAGCCCCAGCCTCGCAACTTCTCCTTCAACAATCCCCATGGGGCATGTCCGGATTGCACTGGGCTCGGGGCCCGGATGGAGGTCGACCCCGACGCCGTGGTCACCGACCCCGAGAAGTCGCTCTCTGAGGGGGTCGTCGCCGGGTGGAGCTGGGGCCCGGCCCAGCAGTGGATGGCGGAGCTGGTCGAGGCGGTCGCCCAAGCCAACCGAATTCCCCTGGACCGGCCGTGGCGGCGGCTCAGCGCTGGCCAGCGCGACGTCATCCTCTACGGGCTGCCCAAGGGCGAGACGGTGCCGATGCGCTTCCGCAGCCGGGGGGGTCGGGTCCACAACTACCAGGCCAAGTTCGAGGGAGTCATCCCCAACCTGGAGCGGCGCTATCGGGAGACGGAGTCCCAGGCGGTCAAAGAGGGGATCGAGCGGCTGATGATGCAGCGCCCCTGTCCCACCTGCAAGGGCAAGCGGCTCCGGCCCGAGTTCCTGGCAGTCACGGTGGCGGGTCTCGGCATCATGGACTTCTGCGCCCAACCCGTCGACGAGATCCTGGCCACCCTGTCGGGCTGGCGGCTCTCGGACCGAGAGGAGCTGATCGCCCGCCGGATCATCAAGGAGATTCGGGAGCGGGTCGGCTTTCTCTATGACGTCGGGCTGCAGTACCTGACCCTGGACCGTCCCGCCGGGTCGCTGTCCGGTGGCGAGGCCCAGCGGATCCGGCTGGCGACCCAGATCGGGAGCCGCCTGACTGGGGTCCTCTACATCCTCGACGAGCCCAGCATCGGGCTCCACCAACGGGACAACGGCAAGCTGCTGGCGACCCTCTTCCGGCTCCGCGAGCTGGGCAACACGGTGCTGGTGGTAGAACACGACGAGGAGACCATTCGCAGCGCCGACTTCGTGGTCGACATGGGTCCCGGCGCCGGTGAGCACGGCGGCGAGGTGGTCGCGGCGGGCACTCTCCAGGAGGTGCTGGAAAGCCCGGAGTCCCTGACCGCCCAGTTCCTGCGGGGCGAGCAGCGCATCGAAGTACCGGCTGTCCGCCGCCGCGGCCAGGGCCAGATCGTGGTGCGCGGGGCCCGCGCCAACAACCTGCGCAACATCGATGTGGCGTTCCCTCTGGGCTGTTTCGTCGGGGTCTCCGGGGTGAGCGGCTCGGGCAAGAGCACCTTGGTCAACGACATCCTCTATCGCCGCTGCGCCCAGTATTTCTACTCGGCGAAGCAGCGGCCGGCGGCCCACGACCGCATCGACGGCCTGGAGGGGATCGACAAGGTGGTCGATGTGGACCAGGCTCCCATCGGCCGCACTCCCCGCAGCAACCCCGCCACCTATACCGGCCTCTTCACTCCGATCCGCGAGCTCTTCGCCCAGCTCCCCGAGGCCAAGGCCCGCGGGTACAAGCCGGGCCGCTTCTCCTTCAACGTCAGGGGCGGTCGCTGCGAGGCCTGCGAGGGAGACGGCCTGATCAAGATCGAGATGCACTTTCTTCCTGACATCTACGTGACCTGCGAGGTCTGCAAGGGCCAGCGCTACACCCAAGAGGTCCTGGAGGTCCGCTTCAAGGGGCACTCAATCGCCGACGTCCTTGGGCTCTCAGTCGCGGAGGCGTTGACGGTCTTCCGCAACCAGCCGGGAATCGCCCGCAAATTGCAGACCTTGGTCGACGTCGGCTTGGGCTACGTCCACCTGGGCCAGCCGGCCACCCAGCTGAGTGGGGGAGAGGCGCAGCGGGTTAAGCTGGCCACCGAGCTCTCGCGGAGGAGCACCGGTTGCACGCTGTACATCCTGGACGAGCCCACGACCGGCCTCCATTTCGCCGACGTAGGCAAGTTGCTCGGCGTTCTTCACCGGTTGGTCGAGCAGGGCAATACGGTGGTGGTGATCGAGCACAACCTCGACGTGCTCAAGTCCGCGGACTGGCTGATCGACCTCGGCCCGGACGGCGGGGCCGCCGGTGGGGCCATCGTGGCCGAGGGGACCCCGGAGCAGGTTGCCCAGACTCCGGGCTCGTCGACCGGGAGCTACCTGGCCCCGGTGCTGGCGGCGGCGGCCCAACCGCGCGCCACCCGGCTGCCGGAGCGGGTGGCCGTGTGAAGAAGCCGGGTGGGGCCGAACCGCCAAAATCAGGGTCGCCGCGCAGCTTCCAAGGATGGCAGCGCGGTGCCTGCCTGTTCGGAGTGGGTTTGCTGTTGGTGCTCGCGCTGCTCTTGGTCATCAGCACGGTCTTGGGTTTGCTGGGGGTCCGCTAGGGTGCCGCGGGGCGAGAACGTTGGCCCGGATACGCCGGCGGCGCCGGGCGAGGTGGCCAGCGAGGCGGCGAGCCGAGCGCCGAACACGCGGCTGCGCCAGAGCCCAGCTCTGCTGAAGGCCCGGCTCCGGGCGGCGCCGACGACCCCGGGCGTCTACCTCTTCCGGGGAGCCTTGGGACAGGTGATCTACGTCGGCAAGTCGGCCAACCTACGGGATCGGCTGCGAAGTTACTTCGTGGGCTGGGAGTCCCAATCTGCCCGGATCCAGCGCCTGGTCGATTCTGTTTTCGACTTCGAGGTGATCGCCGCCGCCAGTGAACAGCAGGCCCTGATCCTGGAAAACACCCTGATCAAGCGCCACCATCCCCGGTTCAACGTCCGGCTGCGGGACGACAAGAACTATCTGTATTTCCGAATTCCTCATCCGGTGGCACGATCGCCCCAGGTGGTCCCCGAGGATCTAGCTGAGAAGCTGGCCGCCTATCCCCGGCCCAGCTTCAGTCGGCGGTTGGGTGGGGACGGCGATCGCTACTTCGGCCCCTACACCGATGCCAAGTCGCTGCGCCGTTCGGTGCGAGAGCTCCGGACCGTCTTCCCGTTTCGCGGATGCTCTGATGCCATCTTTCGGAGGGGACGGGTATGTCTCGACTACCACCTGGGGATCTGTGCCGGCCCCTGCGCGGGGCTGATCAAACCCGGTCCCTACGCCGCCCTCCTGGATGACGCGGCGGCGTTCATGGAGGGCCAGGTGGGCGCAGTGACCGAGCGGCTCCAGTCCGAGATGGACCGAGCCAGCCAGGAACTGGACTTCGAGCGGGCGGCGGCGCTCCGGGACCGGCTCCAGACGGTCGAGAAGCTGGCCCACGAACAGATAAGCAGCCCTCGGCTGGGTGCGGACGTGGACGTCGTGGGGCTGGCGATCGACGGCAGCCAGGGGATGGCCGCCGTGCTCCTGGTCCGAGACGGGCGGCTGCAGGGGATGGAGCGACACCCGCTGGAGGGGGTAGGGGAGTCGACGGCGGAGGAGGTCCTGACCAGCTTCGCCTCCCAGTACTACGCCAACTCCACTCATGTTCCGAGGACCCTCTATCTGCCAGCGGCCCCGCTCGCGCCCGATCTGCTGGTGGATTTCCTGGAGAGTCGGCGCCAGGCCAAGGTGGGGGTTCGGGTACCCCAGCGGGGTCGGTTCCGGGCGCTGCTGGCAAGGGCGCAGGAGACCGCCGCTGCATCTCTCGGCCAGGCTCGGATCGCCCAGGACTTTGATTCTGGCCGGGTGGCGGCCGTACTCGAGGACCTGCGCCAGCGGCTGGACCTGCCCCAGCTGCCATTCCGGATCGAGTGTTACGACATCAGCAACACCATGGGCGAGCAGAGCGTGGGATCGATGGTGGTCTTCGAGGACGCTCGGCCCAAGCCCGCCGATTACCGGATCTTCTCCATCCGCACCGTCCAGGGCCCCAATGACTTTGCCAGCATGGAGGAGGTGCTCTCGCGGCGCCTAGCCCACCTGGACCGGGAAGAGGAACGCGACCAGAGCCTCGGCATCCGACCGGACCTCATCATCGTCGACGGCGGAGCGGGCCAGCTCGCGTCCGCTGACCGGGCGCTGACGTCGCTGGGGCTCTCCGACCTGCCGCACTTTGGCCTCGCCAAGCGGTTCGAGGAACTCTACGTCCCGGGCCTGACCGAGCCCATTCACCTGCCCCAGGGCGGTCCCGCCCTCTTTTTGGTCCAGCGGATCCGGGACGAGGCCCACCGCTTTGCCATCACCCGCCACCGGGCCAAGCGGGCCAAGGCTGGGGTGCGATCCCGCCTGGATGAGATCGGCGGACTGGGGCCGAAACGAAAGCGAGCGCTGCTGCGTAGATTTGGGTCGGTCGAGGGCATTCGGAGCGCCTCCTGGGAGGAGCTCAGTTCGGTTCCCGGGGTCACCAGGGGGGTCGCGGCGGCGATTAAGGAGATCCTGTGAGCGATGACCCAACCCTCCCCCTGAAGGCGAAGCTGCTGATCTTCGGACCACCCGGGACGGGGGTCCCGCTGGTTGCGACTGGGTTGACCCGCGCTGGGGTCCTGGCGGAAGGCTGGGAGGGTGGGCCCGAGCCTCACCCGGCCGCCGACCCCGCTAATCTCGCGCCGGGCCAAGGCCCGGTGCTCCTGGGCCTGGAGGCCAGCGACGTCTCCTGCCTCGCGAGGTCGATTCCGCCCTGGTCTGAGCGACAGCTCACAGCCGAGGTGGCGGCAGCGATCTGGGAGCTCGAGCAGTCCCGAGAGAGGCTCTTTCCGGCCCGGCTGCGCGCCGACCTGCTCCTCGACAGCACCCACCTCAGCTCGCTGGTGCTGCTGGCCCGGGTACGCCAGCTGGTCCCCTACCTGACGGAACCGCGCCGGGACCAGCCGGTGGTGGTCGTGGAGTCCTTCGGCTACCCGCGGGGGGTGCCACTCGACCTCGGCTGGTGCGTCGATGCCCGGGCTCTTCGCAACCCCTACTGGGAGCCTAGCCTGCGGATGCTGTCCGGACTGGATCAGCGGGTCCAGGACTTTGTGCTGGAGCAGGAGCTGGCCACGAAGGTGCTGTCCGCGACTGAGGAACTGGTGCACGCACTTCTTCCCGAGCTCAAGGCCCGCTCGCGGCGGGTGCTCCGACTAGCCTTCGGGTGCACCGGGGGATTCCACCGGTCCGTCGCGCTCACCGAGGATCTGGGACGGCGCCTCAAGGCGGCCGGAGTNNCTATACTCGAGGAAGGAGGGCGCCCGAGAGTCCGCCATCCCCAATTGAGATCAGTCCGTGTACCCAGGAGGTAGGCGGGGTTGGCGACCCGAGTAGGGATCAATGGCTTCGGCAGGATCGGCCGGAACGTCTTCCGTGCCGCCCGTGCAAACGACTCCTTTGAGATCGTGGCCGCCAACGATATCGGCAGCCCGGAAATGCTGGCGCATCTGCTCCGCCATGACTCAATCCTGGGCCGGTATCCGAGTCCGGTCAGTGCCACCGAGAGGGTGATCCTGGTCGACGACAAGGAGCTGCAGATCTTCTCGGCGGCGGCCCCGGGTGACATCGACTGGGCAGCCATCGGNNCACATCGACAAGGGTGGAGCAAAGAAGGTCATCATCACGGCGCCGTCCAAAGGGGAGGACATCACCATCTGCATGGGGGTGAACGACGCAGCCTACGAACCTCAGCTGCACCACGTCATCTCCAACGCCTCCTGCACCACCAACTGCCTGGCCCCGGTGGCCAAGGTACTGCACGACAGCTTTGGGATCGAGAGCGGGCTGATGACAACCGTGCATGCCTACACCGGCGACCAGCGCCTCCTGGACGCGCCTCACCGGGACCTCCGTCGGGCGCGCGCCGCGGCCATGTCGATGATTCCCACCAGCAGCGGGGCCGCCCAAGCCGTCGCCATGGTTCTCCCGGCTCTGGCCGGACGGTTCCAGGGCCTCGCGCTGCGGGTGCCGGTCCCCGACGTCTCGATCGTTGACTTCACCGTAGTCACCGAGCGGCCGACCACCGTGGAGGCTGTCAACTCGGCCCTTCGGACCGCCGCCGACACCGACCTGAAGGGGATTCTGAGGGTCGAGGACGAACCTTTGGTCTCCATCGACTTCCGAGGGGATCCGTACTCCTCAATAGTCGACGCCCAGATGACCGTCATGGCCGGGCCGCGCCACGTCAAGGTGCTGGCCTGGTANNGTGGCGAGCACCCTCCTGCAGGCGGTGACCAGCTGAGGTGGATTCACCCGGAGCGGGCCCCAAGGCAGGGCTAGACGACATCGACCCGGCCGGCAAGCGGGTTCTGCTCCGGGTGGATTTCAACGCTCCGCTGAACCCCGACGGCAGCTTGCGTGACGACAGCCGGCTGGTTGCCGCCCTGCCCACGATTCGCGAACTGCTCTCGCGGGGCGCGGCGGTGATCATCGCCACTCACGTCGGCCGGCCTGAGGGCAAGGCTGACCCAGCCCTCAGCACCCGTCCCTTAGCAGCCCACGTGGAGCGGCTGCTGGGGGTTCCCGTGGCCTGGGTTGACGACTGTGTTGGCGAGGCGGTCGAGCAGCGGGCCAAGGCGCTACGCCCGGGGCAGGTGCTCTTGCTCGAGAATCTGCGCTTCCATAAGGGGGAGGAGGCCAACGATCCCGTCTTCGCCCGCCAACTCGCGTCGCTGGCCGACATCTACGTCGACGATGCCTTCGGCGCGGCCCATCGCGCCCACGCCTCCATCGAAGGGGTGGCTCGCCTCTTGCCGGCGGTGGCGGGCCGCCTGATGGCCAGCGAGATCGCACACCTCAGCGCGATCCTGGAGAATCCCAAGCGGCCTCTCCTAGCCGTCATCGGAGGCAGCAAGCTCAGCAGCAAGCTGGAGCTGCTGACCCACCTCGTCGATCGGGTCGACTCGCTCTGCCTGGGAGGCGCCATGGCGGCCACCTTCCTCAAGGCTGCCGATCGCGAGGTCGGCACGTCGCTGGTGGAGGACGAATTCCTGGACCGGGCCTCGGCCATCGTCCGCCAGGCCTCGGAGCGGCATGTGGACCTGCAGCTTCCAGTTGACGCAGTGGTCGCCGCCTCCCCAAACGCGGAGGCGGCCGAGGTCCAGGTCAAGTCGGTGGAGGACATCGGCGCCGACGAGATGATCCTCGATGTGGGCCCGGCGACCATTCACCGCTGGGAGGAGCTGGTGAAGCGGGCCGGCACCGTCGTCTGGAATGGACCCCTCGGCGTCTACGAGAAGCCGCTGTTCGCGGTGGGGACCCAGCAGCTGGCAGCGGCCGTGGCCACGAGCTCGGCTCTGAGCGTCACTGGCGGGGGCGACCTTCAGGCGGCCATCCGCAGCTTGAAGTTGGAGCAGGGCTTCACCCACGTCAGTACCGGCGGTGGGGCCACCTTGGAATTCCTGGAGGGCCGACTGCTGCCCGGGGTGGCGGTGCTCCGGGACGCCCCTCGGATTGCCAAATCCGCCGCCAAGTGACCAGCCCCGATCGGCGTCCGGTGGTGGCGGGCAACTGGAAGATGCACACCACGGTGCCGGAGGCGCTCAACCTCACGACCGAAATCCGGCAGCGACTTGACCTCAATCCGCTGGCTGAGGTGGTGCTGCTGCCGCCGTTCATCTCGGTCTGGCCGGTGCAGCAGTTGCTGGATGGTGACCCTCGGATCGCGGTTGGGGCTCAGGACTGCTTTTGGGAGAAAGCGGGAGCCTACACCGGGCAGGTTTCGGCGGAGATGCTCCGCGAGTCCTGCCGGTATGTCCTGATCGGGCACAGTGAGCGCCGCCACCTCTTCGGGGACAGCAATGAGACGGTCCGCCGGAAGCTGGAGGCGGTCCTCGCGGCCGAGCTCAGCCCCCTCCTGGCAGTCGGGGAGACGTCCGAGGAACGGAGTTCGGGACGGACCAAAGCTGTGCTCAGCAGCCAGGTTACGAGCGCGCT
>PKXE01000094.1:9743-23619 GCA_003132265.1 Candidatus Dormiibacterota bacterium
CTGGTGCCGAGCTCCGGGTGCTCTACGGTGGCAGTGTCACCCCCGACTCTGCCGCCGTCCTCCTGAGTCTCCCGGAAGCGGACGGGGCCCTGATCGGTGGCGCCAGTCTCGACCCCGAGGCGTTCTGCGCCATCGTGGCGGCGGCCGGGGCCATCTCGAACTGAGCCGCTCGTAAAGCAGCCGGGCCGGCGGATGGTAGGCTCAATCTGCCGTCCCGCATATTCTTGTGGCCATCGCGGGCGGGCGGGCCACGCCGTCACATCGGGCCTCCCGCCACCGTCCAGCGGAGCTCGGCCCGGAGAACCAACTCAGTGAGCCACTCGACACTACATCCCGCCGTCCTGTGCGTCTGTGACGGATGGGGTTGCGGAGAGGATTCCCCGGGCAACGCGATCGCGCTCGCCCGCACCCTCAACTACGACCAGCTGCTCTCCCGCTGGCCGCACACGACCCTGGCCGCCAGCGGCTTGGCGGTGGGACTGCCGGAGGGGCAGCAGGGCAACTCTGAGGTGGGGCACCTCACGATCGGGGCCGGGCGGGTGGTGTTGCAGGACCTCACCCGGATCGATCAGGCGATCGCGGATGGCAGCTTCTATTCGAACAAGGTCCTGACGGAAGCGGTGGCGCTGGCTCTCACCCGCCGCAGCCGCCTTCACCTGCTGGGTCTGGTGTCGGACGGCGGCGTCCACAGCCATCAGCGACACCTAGTCGCCCTTTGCGAGCTATCCCGCAGGATGGGCCTGGACCGAGTCGCCATCCACGCCTTCACCGACGGCCGAGACACCGCGCCCACGAGTGGGGAGAGGAACCTAGCTGGATTGCTGCAGGAGCTGGCCCGGGTGGGGGTGGGGGGGTTGGCCTCGGTGGGTGGGCGCTACTTCGGGATGGACCGAGACCGCCACTGGGAGCGCACTGAGTTGGCGGTGCAGACAATTCTGGGTCGGGGCCAGACCAAGGTCCCGGATGCCCTGGAGTATCTGGCCGCGCAATATGCCGAGGGCGTGGGTGACGAGTTCATCCCCCCCGCCTCGGTGGTGGGGCCCGGTGGACAGGTGATCGGTGTCCAGGACGGCGACGTGTTGGTGGATTTCAACTTCCGACCGGATCGGGCCCGGCAGCTGTGCCATGCCTTGGTAGACAGCGACTTCGCGGAATTCGATCGGGGAGAGGTCCCCAGGGTGGCCAGGCTCTGCACCTTCACCCACTTCGACGACACCCTCGATGCCCAAGTCGCCTTCCCCAAGGCCCAGGTGGCGAACACTCTGGCTGAGGTGGTCGCCAAGGCCGGGCTCCCGCAGTTCCATGTCGCGGAGACCGAGAAATATGCCCACGTGACGTACTTTCTAAATGGGGGACGAGAGGAGCCATTCCCCGGGGAGGAACGACTCCTGATCCCGTCGTCACGGGTGGCCACCTATGACCAGGCCCCCGCGATGAGCGCGGAGGGTATCACCGAGGCGGTGGTTGACCAGCTGGATCGCGCNNAGCCACCATCACCGCGGTGGAGATCCTCGACGGCTGCCTCGGGAAGCTGGCTCAGGCGAGCGCCGCGGCCGGATACCTCTTCTTGCTGACCGCTGACCACGGCAACGCTGAGATGATGGTCGACCTTCGCGACGGTTCGAAGCTCACGGCGCACACGACCAGTCGCGTCCCCATGGTTCTGGCCAATGCGGTGGGCGGCGGTTCCCTGGCGGACGGCGGCGGTCTTCAAGACGTGGCCCCAACCCTGCTGGCAGCGATGGGCCTCCAAAAGCCCCCCCAGATGACCGGTTCGGATCTGCGCCAGGGGTGTGACAGCTGATGCCGCCCGTTACCGGTGGGCCCAACCCGCGGACCGCTCGAGCCGTCCGCCGTGCCAAAGAGACGGAGGACCAGGCGCCAGCGCCGCAGCCCTCAGGAATCGTCGCCCTGGTGGGGCGTCCCAACGTCGGCAAGTCGACCCTGTTCAACCGCCTGACCGGAGAGCGTCGAGCGATCGTCTCCGACCAGCCAGGGCTGACCAGAGACCGGATCTACGGCGATGTGGAGTGGCGCGGCCGGGCATTCACCGTGGTCGACACCGCGGGGCTGGAGCGAGTCATCAAGGGCAGTGCCGACGGCGACCTTCCGGCCAACACCCAGGCTCAGGCTCGGGTGGCGCTCCGGGAGGCCGACGTGATCTGCTTTGTCTGCGACGCCAAGTCGGGCTTGACCGCCACCGATCTGGACGTCGCCGAGGAGTTGCGCCGGGCTCGCCAACCAGTGATCTTGGTCAGCAACAAGTACGAAGGCCGCGAGGACCGGCTCCTGGGCCATGAGTTCCTGGAGCTGGGGCTCGGCGACCCGGTGCCAATGTCGGCCCTGTCAGGGAGCGGCAGCGGCGACCTGTTGGACCGAATCGTGGACCGGCTGCCACCAGCCCAGGACAGCGAACCCGAACCAGGTTCAGTGGTGCTGCGCTGCGCCATCGTGGGGCGTCCCAACGTCGGCAAGTNNCCCAGGGAGAGGTACTGCTGGTGGACACCGCTGGCATCAGGCGCCCGGGCGCCAGCAAGGACGCCGACTACTACAGTCTGCTACGAGCGGTCCGGGTGGTGGAGCGGGCGGACGTCGCTGTGCTCGTGGTCGACGCCACCACCCCGCTCAGAGCGCAGGACCGGCACATCGCGGGGAGGGCTCGGGATGCCGGTGCCGCCACCTTGGTGGCCCTCAACAAGTGGGACCTCTTGGATGAGGACGCGCGCCGGGACCGCGGCTTGGTCCGGGAGCTGAAGGCCGCCTACGACTGGGCCCCCGGGACCCCCTTCCTCTTTACCAGNNGGCGGCCGCCGCCGAGCGGCCGGGGCGGTCGCCGGCTTCACATCTACTACGCGGTCCAGGCCCGGAGCCGGGTCCCAACCTTCGCGCTGTTTGTCAATGATCCCGACCTGATGCACTTCAGCTACGCCCGGTATCTGGAGAACCAGTTTCGCGAGCGATACGGGTTCCAGGGGGTGCCCCTGCGGCTTCGGGTCCGCCGTTCCGAGCAGACCCGTTGAAACTGGCGATCCTCGGCGCCGGCTCATGGGGCCTGGCCCTGGCGGAGTTGCTCCAGTCCCCGGAGCGCGAGGTCTGGCTCTGGTTTCGCCGGGCCGACCTGGCCGATGAGGTGGGGAGGACCCGAGCCCACCCCCTCTACTTGCCTGGCCTGCGCCTCAACCCCCGCGTCCGGGTGACCGCGATCCTGGAAGAGGCGTGCGCGGGGGCCGAGACTGTCATCTTCGCCGCCCCCACTCACGGGCAGCGCGCGGTGGCTGACCGGGCCCGCCCGCTGGTTCGAGACGCGTCCCTTCTGGTCAGCGCCGGAAAGGGCTTTGAACCCGAGTCGGCACTCACGATGACCGAGGTGCTAGCCGAGGTACTGGGCGAGGAGGCCGACTCGAAGCTGGTCGCCCTCAGTGGCCCGAACATCGCCGCCGAGGTGGCGGCACACATGCCTACGGCGGCGGTTGTGGCGGCCACCAACCCGGAGGCGAGAGGGCTAGCGGTGCAGCGCCTGGCCGCACCCAGCTGGCGCGTCTACGCCAACGACGATCCCCGGGGCGTGGAGTTCGCCGGCGCGATGAAAAACGTGATCGCCATTGCGGCCGGGGTCTGTGATGGGCTGGAGGTGGGCGACAACGCCAAGGCCGCGATCATCACCCGCGGACTGAGCGAGATGACGCGCCTCGGCGTCCGCGCCGGTGCCAATCCCTTCACCTTCGCCGGCCTTGCCGGGGTGGGGGACTGTATTGTGACCTGCATCAGCGAGCTGAGCCGCAATCGCACGCTGGGGGAGAGGATCGGCCGCGGCGAGAGTCCCGAAGCCGCCCAGGCCGAGACCCCGATGGTCGCGGAGGGCGTCAATGCGTCACGAGCGGCTCTCGTCCTCGCCCGGCGCTATCAGGTTGAAATCCCCATTACCCAGGCGGTGCACGCCATTCTCTTCGAGGGCACATCCGTGGCGGACGGGGTGCGAGGGCTGATGGAACGGAATTTGCGGCCGGAGCTGGTTCCCGAGGATATTGGACTGGGATCGCCAGCCGAGGAGTTAGGAAACCCGCGGCTGCGCTAAGGTCGCGATCATTCATCGCGAGCCCGCCGGCCGATGCTGGCGGCGGCGGGACACTCTGGTCCGCCTGGTGAGCGAGGAAGACGAGGTGACCGCTTAGCCGCTGCGGTACCGACTGCCCCTTCCAGGCCGCGAAGGACCGCCGTAGGTGCGGCGGGCCGGAGACCCCGACGAGGGGCGCGCTTGGGAGCCGCTGCTCGAGCCTTCCTCAGGTTTGTGGGCGAGAAAGGTCATCGTGCCCGCGTTGAGCAGTTGCGCCGTATCCACGAACTGGAGCGCGGGGGCGCCCAAGCGCCTGAGCTTGCGCCACTTCTCTCCGTCGTCCTCACTGAGGAAGGTCAGAGCTCGGCCGCTGGCACCGTTGCGAGCGGTGCGGCCGACGCGGTGGGTCAGCCAGTCCGCCGTGTCGGGGAGTTCGTAGTTGACCACCAAGTCCACGTCCACGACATCGATGCCGCGAGCCGCGACGTTGGTCGCCACTAGCACTGAGGTCTCGCGTCGTCGGAACGCCGCGATGGCTCGGTCACGGGCGGCCTGGGACAGATTCCCCTGCAATTCCGAAGTTGAGTGGCCCAGCGCGATCAGGTCCCGAGCCAGCTTCTTGGTTCCGTGCTTGGTGCGGTGAAACACGATGGTCGAATCCGACCGCTTGAGCAGATGACTGAGCACGGTTACCTTCTGGGCCCGCTGGACGGAGAACAAGCCATGTTCCAGCTGAGACTCGGCCGCCGGTGCGACAGCGACCTCGGCCGGATCGACCATGTGCTTGCTGGCCATCTGGGTCACCCAGTCGGGCATGGTGGCCGAGGCCAACACGGTCTGGCGCTGCCCCACCGCGGAGCGCTGCTTGGTCCGGCTGACAAGCTTTTCGACATCCTTGGCGAAGCCGGCGTCGAGCATCTCGTCGGCCTCGTCCAGGACCAAGAACTCCACCCCACCCAGATGCGCCGCGCCCCGGTCGGACAGATCCACCAGCCGACCGGGACAGCCGATGATCACGTCGGCTCCCGAAAGGCTGCTGATTTGGCCTCCGTACCCCACGCCGCCGAAGACCAGGGCGCGGCGCAATGCGGGGTCGAGTTGGCTTAGGACCGTCCCGATCTGAGTGGCCAGTTCCCTAGTCGGGGTCACGATCAGAGCCCGAGGAACTCCGCGCTGGTGACCCCGGAGTCTCTCGACCATGGGGATCAGGAAGGCCAGCGTCTTGCCTGAGCCGGTTGGCGACTGGATCAGACAGTCGCGCCCAGCCTGGAGAATGGGAATAGCGGCGGACTGTACTTCCGTCGGATCGGTGATGTGAAGTCGGAGAAGAGTCTCAAGGGTGCGCGGCCGCACTCCAAGTTCGGCAAACGAATTCATGTAAATGTCCCTGGGCGGAGTCGCCCGCGCCTAATATCGCCAATTCAACTGGCAGCGCTTCTCAACGATGCCGCTGTGTCGATAGGACCAGGGATCAAGAAGGCCGCAGTCGGTAAGGACCGACTATATGTTCGATAGTAGCAGGTATCCCGGGGCTAGCGGCCACCGGCGGCGGGAGGTGGTGAAGGTCAGGCCCCAGCGAATGATCTCGATCGACATCACCCCGCCTTGCGCGCCGCCAGGACGTGCGTAGGTGCGCGGCCGCATCCTCATCAGGGTGATCGCTGAGGAAGACTAGGTGCCAGGGAGCGGCCCACCCCAGTTGATCCTGCTGGGCGGGTTGCCCGGGTCGGGCAAGACGAGCCGCGGACGGCGGGTGGCAGAGGAGATCCTGGCCGTCCGCCTGTGCGGAGACGAGTGGATGGCACGCCTTGGCGTCGACTGGTTGGACGAAGAGACGCGGGACCGGCTCGAGCAGCTTTTCTGGGACCTGGCCCAGGACCTGCTGCGGCACGGGCAAACCGTGATCTTGGAGTCCGGCTTCTGGCTGCGGTCGCACCGTGACTAGAAACGGCTCGGCGCGCGGGCGCTAGGCGCCGCCGTGGAACTGCACGACCTCGGGGCGCCGATCGACGAGCTGTGTCGCCGGCTGGCCGCCCGCAACGCCGCCCGTATCTCGGGACGTTTGCCAATCAGCCGTGAGCAGTCGGAGCATTGGTCCACGTTCTTTGAAGCTCCGGACCGCGCCGGGCTGGACCTCTTCGACGGGCCTGCCCCAACGGGCCCCACCTCCTAACTGCTTGTCTCTGGAACTCAAAGTAGTGGTCGGGGAGACAGGACTCGAACCTGCGACCCCCAGTCCCCCAGACTGGTGCGCTAACCACCTGCGCTACTCCCCGCGACTGGTGGCTGAGCATATCAGGCAGTAGAATTCTCGATTGGATATGCCATGGATGCGCCGGTGCGGCAACTGCGATCGGGAGTTCCCGATCTACCGGCTTGCCGCGGTTCTGCTGGACGGGGAGTTGAGCTCCGTGTGCCCTGGTTGCATGCAGTCCCAGCATGACCGGATCTCGGTCCCCTATGCCCCCCAGTCGCCGGGAGCCACTCAGACCAGCACGTCCAGAACCTCCTGGTGAGCCGGGCCCCGTTCCGGGAGCGACTGGAATGGGCCGTCGAGAGCAGGGGGGCGGCACTCTGCGTCGGCCTGGACCCCGACCTCAGGACGATTCCCGCCAGTCTGGGCGACGGCATCGAAGCGGTCCGTCGCCATACCCTCGCCATCGTGGAGGCGACGGCCCCCTACGCCGCTGCTTACAAGCCGAACTTAGCCTTCTTCGAGCGGCTGGGAGCGCCGGGATTCGAACTCCTAGTCGAGGTGGTGGAGATGGCAGGTCGCCACGCCCTGGTCATCGCTGACGGCAAGCGGGGGGACATCGGCAATACGGCCAGTGCCTATGCCGAGGCGATCTATGAGGTGATCGGGGCGGACGCCTGCACGGTCAACGGCTACCTCGGCCACGACTCCCTGATCCCATTCCTGGACCGTCCTGATCGGTTTGCCTTCATCGTCTGCCGCACCAGCAACCCCGGAGCGGCGGACTTCCAGGACCTAACCGTCGGCGACGGGCCGGAGCCCCTTTACGTTCACCTCGCCCGCCGTGCCGCAGAATGGAACACCTTGGGTACGGTAGGCCTGGTCGCGGGGGCCACCTGGCCGGCGGAGGTGGCCCAAATCCGAGAGGCGGCCCCCGACCTACCGCTACTCCTGCCAGGTGTTGGCAGCCAGGGAGCTGACCTCAGGGATGCGGTCCGAGCCGCCATGGGGCAGGACGGGCGGGGGAGGTACCTCGTCAGCGTATCCAGAGCCATCTCCCAGGCCTCTAAGGGAGATGACTTCGCGGACGGGGCCGCCCGCGCGGCGGAGCAGCTCCGCGACCAGATCCGCGAGGTCGCCACCTCAGCGGCTGAGGCCAGCTAGCCGGCGGGCGGAGCGAGGAGTAGCCTGGCCCCATGGGGAAGGGGCACGGTTCCAAGTGGTTTTCCGTCCCCGCCCTAGCGGTCTTGCTCGCCGCCCTGGCCGGTTGCTCAAGCACCTCTAGCCCGACCCCAGCTGTCTCCCGGCCGGCACCGCACCCGTCCGCCAGCGCCACCCCGGCTCCCACGTCGGTCACCGTGATCGCCCCCCTCGGCGTGAACTTGCGGACTGCCCCGGCCGCAGCTGCGTCGGTGGTCGGGTTGGTGGCGCAGGGCGTATCCCTACCGATCGTCTCCCACACCTCGTCGGGTGGCGGGTGGTGGGAGGTGAAAGGCTCAAGCCAAGCCGGCTGGATCACCGCTGATCTCCAGTACACCTCAACCTTGTCCTTCCAGACTTTCGCGTCCCCGGGCAGCTCCTCGTGGTCGGTGATGTACCCACAAGGCTGGACCTTTGCGCAGCAGAGTGCCGGTACCGTCGTGTTGAGCGGGGCCGTCGGGGACGCCATCACCTTCGTAACCGCCGCCACCACTGCCCAACTCCCGCCAGCGGAATCGCCCGGCGCGACCCAGAAAGGCGTCGGGGCGGTTGAGGTCTATGGCGTCACCGCGCCGCTAGTCATCTACGCCAGCACCACCAGTTATGAGGCCTCCGTCGAATTCCAGGCGCAGCCGGCGCTGGCATTTCTAATCACCGCTCAGCTTCCCGCCAAGACCGGGGCCGCCACCCTCAAGCTCTTTTTGGAGACCGTCTTCTTCACGGTGCCGGCAACTCCTTCCCCCTGATCTTCCGGGGTTTCGCTAGCCGCTCCGCGAGCTCGTGATAGGCGGCCACCCGGGCCGCGTCCACCACTTTGGTGTATCCCTGCATGGTGTTGAGATTGGCGTGACCCAGGACCTCTTGGACCAAGCGGACGTTGCCGGTGATGGTCAGCAGCTCGGTGGCGGTGGTGTGCCGCAACACGTGTGGTGACTTGAGTGCCTCCACCCCGGTCTCGCGGCGCACCCGGCGCAGGATGTGGCGCGCTCCCGCGCTGGTCAGCTGCCGCTTGCCTCTCGCCGTGGAAGAACGGTCGTAATTGAGGAAGAGGGCCGCCTCCCGATCGTGGCGAGCGGAGAGGTAGGTCCGGATCGCCTCGGTGGCCTGGGGGGTCAGGTGGACCACCCGCTCCTTGGAGCCCTTGCCACGCACCACGAGGCGGCCTTCGTTGCTGATCTGGGTCCGCTTGACGGCGAGGGCCTCGGAGATCCGACAACCGGTGCTGATCAGGAAGTGGATCAGGGCAGCGTCCCGCAGCCCGGGCTCATCACCACCGTGGTCGTAGGCGAGGACCAGACGGGCCTCGGTAGTGGTAAGTGGTTTGGGCAGGGGGGCCGAGATCCGGGGGATGTCGATGTGCGCGGCCAGGTCGTCGCTAACCCACCCCTCCCGTAAGCCGTGGCGAAGGAAACCTCGCAGCGTCTGGAGCCGGCGGGCCCTCGAGCTGAGGGCGAGGCCGGCCTGACCCAGGTGTCGCTGGTACGCGCGGACCGCGTCCCGGCTCAGTTGGCTAGTGTCGGTCGGGGGGTCCTTGAGTCCAGCCCAGAACTGGACCGCCTGATCCAGGTCCGTTTGGTAGGCCCGAATCGTCTGGCCACTGCGAGCTCGGTCGACCGAAAGGTACGTCAAGTACTCCTGAATCGCCGGGCGAATCTCCACGCCCCCAGCCTACTGGCGTCCATCCGGGAGGGGATGGGAAGGTGCCGCCCGGGCTTCCGTGCGAGCCGCGTGGTCGCGGCAACGTCGGGGTGGGCGTGGGAGTACGGGTGGGCGTGGTTACAGGGGTACNNGAGGATCCGTTAGAGGATCCGTTAATGGAGGGTGAGGATGGCTGGACCACTGCGGTGAAGGTGGTGGTGGGGACCGACGGCCGTGATGCCGAAGCTGGGGATGGGGACGGGGGAGTGGGGGTCGGTTGCTGGGCCACCGTGATCGGAGAGATCAGGAAAGGCACACCCGAGGGCGAGTTGATTGGGGTCTGGGTCCGGGATCCCGGAGGCGGCGCGTTGGACCCCAATGAGTAGCTGGCAGCGAC
Source organism: Candidatus Dormiibacterota bacterium (assembly GCA_003132265.1). Taxonomy (GTDB): domain Bacteria; phylum Chloroflexota; class Dormibacteria; order Aeolococcales; family Bog-877; genus Bog-877. The sequence continues at coordinate 19,227 of PKXE01000094.1, forward strand.
CCCCGAGGCGACGAGAGCCACCGCCAGTGCAGCCGTGAATGACGTCACCAGAGCCGCACGAGGCCGGAAGGTCATGTGCGGCACGAAGCGGCGCGTCCAGGCCGCCAAGCGCCAGCCGGCTCCGAGAGCCAGGGCGGAGGGGATGCTGGAGGAGATGTCAGGATCCGCTCCAGTTCCGATCCAGGCGCTACCCGTGAAGAGGGCTGAAGTCTGGGTGAGGCGAACACGCAGCCACTGCTCGAGCTCCTCCGGGGCCCGAACCGCGTGTCCGGTCCGCGCGGTCAGGTCCACCATCACCTGCTGGGCGACCAGAGCCGCTAGCTGGCGGTCGTGCACCAGCTCGATCGCGCTCGCCACCAGCCAAGGTCGCAGGCTCTCGAGGGCCCCCGGAACGCCCTCCTCACGGTCCGCCATGATCGCCCGCCACGCAACGTCGGGGGTCAGCTGGCCATCCTCTCCCAAGCCCGCGGCGCCCCTATCCAGGGGAACCCTTCCCATCCTGGGTACTATCCGCCTTGGCAGGTGACGGTGCCGATCCCGAGCGTGACAATGTCGTCAGATTGAGTTCACCCGCTGAGCGCCTCGACCACCCAGTCGATGGAGCGGGTTAGTTGAGCGACGTCCTCGGGCTCGACGGCGGGAAACAGTCCCAACCGGAGTTGATTTCTTCCGAGCTTGCGGTAAGAGTCGGTGTCTACGATCCCGTTCTCCCGAAGAATGGCCGAGACCTCCTTGGCGGGGACTGAGTCGATGAGGTCGACGGTGGCCACGACCGAACTCCGCTGCTCCGGGTTGGCGACGAATGGCGAGGCCCAGCTCCGGTCCTCCGCCCACCCGTAGATGATCGCCGCCGAGCTGCGGGAGCGTTCCACAGCCCAGTTCAGTCCCCCCATTTCAAGGAACCATTCGATCTGGTGCGCCAGCAGGAACAAGGTGGCGACCGCCGGGGTGTTGTAGGTCTGGTTCTGGCGCGAGTTCTCAATCGCGGTCCGAACACTCAGCGAGGTCGGCACCCAACGATCAGAGGCCTCGATCCGCTGGACTCGCTCGATGGCGGCCGGCGATAGCACCGCCAACCACAACCCGCCCTCGGAGGCGAAACACTTCTGGGGCGAGAAGTAGTACCCGTCGAGGTCGCTCATGGTGACGGGGAGTCCGCCGGCGCCCGAGGTGGCGTCGACCAGAACCAACTGGTCCTGGCTGCCGACCCGCTGGAGCGGCATGGCGACCCCGGTCGAGGTCTCGTTATGAGTGAGGCAGTAGGCGTCGACGTCCGAGCTGGCACGGGGGAGGGGATGGGTGCCGGGCTCGGACTGGATTACCTCGGGGTCCTCCAGGAACGGCGCCTCGGTGGTGGTGGCGGCGAATTTCGAAGAGAACTCACCGAAGACCAGGTGCTGACTTCGACGCTCAATCAGGGTGAGCGAGGCTGCATCCCAAAAGGCAGTGGCTCCGCCGTTGCCCAAGACCACCTCGTACCCGGCAGGGAGGTCGAAGAGAGACGAGATCCCCTCCCGGACCCGCTGCACCAACTTCTTCACGGGGGGCTGGCGGTGGCTCGTGCCCAGCAGGCGCACCCCGGACTCAGCCAGTGCCTCTATGGCTGAAGCCGGTACCTTGGAGGGGCCACACCCGAAACGCCCATCGGCCGGGAGCAGATCCTGTGGTATGTCGTATCTTGATCCACTACCAGTAGCCATCAGGAGAAGTGTATTGCGTCCGGCAGCGACACCCCCGCTTGGCATCTCGCACCGCGTCGGCGCCGTCGCCGAGTCCGCGACCCTGGCCATGGACCGCCGAGCGCGCGAACTGAGCGCCGCCGGCGAGAACATCATCTCCTTCGCTGCCGGCGAGCCCGACTTNNCTTCCCGAGCTACGCGAGGCAATCGCCGAGACGAGCCAGCTCCATTCCGGGACCGAGATCGCCGCCACCAACGTGCTGGTCACCAGCGGGACCAAGCAAGCGGTAGCTCACGCCTTCACGACCCTCCTCGACCCGGGGGACGAGGTTTTGATCACCAGTCCGTACTGGGTGACGTTTCCCGAGGCGATCTTGCTCGCGGGAGGGGTCCCCGTCGTGGTTCCCGCCGACGAGGCCCGAGGCTTCCGGGTCTCGGTCGACGACCTCGAGCGGCATCTGACGCCTCGCACCAAGGCGTTGCTCTTCGTATCGCCCTCCAATCCCACCGGCGCTGTCTACCCGGAGGCCCGGATGGAGGAGATCGGAAAGTGGGCGGAAGAGCGTGGCCTCTGGGTTGTCAGCGACGAGATCTATCAGCATTTCACCTACGGAGACGTGCGATTCCACTCGCTGCCGGAGGTGGTCCCGGCGATTGCCGATCAGACGATCCGCTTCAACGGAACATCCAAGTCCTACGCCATGACTGGCTGGCGGGTGGGATGGCTGATCGCTCCGAAACCGTTCGTGGCCGCAGCGGGAAACCTGCAATCGCACGTCTGCGGCAACATCAGCAACGTCTCGCAGTGGGCGGCCCTGGCGGCCCTGCGTTCGGGGACGGCGTCGGTGGAGAGGATGCGAGAGGCATTCGCCAAACGTCGGGGGGCAATCCTGGCGGGCTTGGAGCGGCTGCCAGGGTTCGAGTGCCCACCCCCGGACGGCGCCTTCTACGTGTTCCCCTCGGTCGCCGGCCTGCTGGGGAGGAACATCGCTGGCCGTCGGGTGGATACCTCAGAGCAGCTGGCGGGACTCCTCTTGGATGAGGCCAAGGTGGCCGTCGTACCGGGGGAAGCCTTTGGAGCCCCCGGTCATCTCCGCTTCTCCTATGCCCTGGCGGACGACCAGCTGGAGGAGGGCATGGCGCGAATCCACCGACTCCTCGCCTAGGGAGAACCCACAGGAACTGCTCCCCACCGCCTCGCTAGAACCGGGGTGGTTGCCCCGCGACACTCTCCACCAGATCGGCGATCTGGCTCGGCAGACAGTTCCCACCTGTCAGCACACAGACGATCTCAGTGGGGTCTGCTCCCGAAGCCGACTGGCGCAGCCCCGCCAGTGATCGGGCCGTCGACAAGGCGGCGGCCACTCCCAGAGCCCCGGTCGGTTCCACCACCAGCTTGCACCTGCTCCACAGCCACCAGCAGGCCTCGCCGATCTGGCGGTCCGAGACGGTGACTATGTCATCCACTGCGGTCCTGATGACTTCCCAGTCGATCGCTCCCAGTCTCAAGGTAGCGGCGCCGTCGGCGACGGTCACCGGGGCCTCCGGAAGTGTCACCCGCCGACCTGATGCGAGAGAGAGCGCGCCGTCGTTGCCGGACTCGGGTTCGACCCCGACCACCCGGGCCTTGGGCAGCCATCTGCGGAGGGCGATAGCCATCCCGGCCAGCAGGCCGCCGCCACCCAACGGCACCAGCACGAGTGGCGCCTCAACTCCCCGGGCCTGCAGCTGGCCAGCCAGCTCGTAACCGACCGTGGCCTGGCCGGAGATGACATGCGGATCGTCGTGAGGGTGAATCAGCCGGAGTCCTCGTTCCGCGGCCAACTCAGAGGCGACTCGCTCACGATTCCCAAGGTTCACGCCCTCGGTGACCACCTCGGCCCCGTAGCTGCGAACGGCGGCGATCTTGACTGGCGACGAGCCTTCGGACATCACCACGACCGCGCTGAGGCCCAACTCCGCTGCGGCCAGGGCCACGGCCTGCCCGTGGTTCCCCGAGGAGAGAGCCAGGAGCCCCCGCGAGTCCTTCTCCTCCAGCCCCACCAGAGCGGCGTTGAAGGCACCCCGGCTCTTGAAAGATCCAGCCCGCTGGAAGTTCTCCGCTTTGAGCCAGACTCGGCCGCCCACCGCTTGGTCCAGCAGCCGCGAGTGGAGGAGGGGGGTGGTGTGGACCCGATCCTGGAGACGCCCGATCGCGCCCTCAATGTTGATCTGAGCTGCACCAGCTGCGGGGGAAGGCATCCGGGCAGGATAGAGAACCGCCGCGGGGGCTGTCTGGCGGAGCTTCGCCAAACCGCAGTGTCTAACGCCCAGGCGACTGGAATAATGCAGGGGCAGGCAGACGTCAGCGAGTTGGNNCAGCTTCCGCTGGCCGCGGCGGTGGCGCAGGTGCTCCGGGCGACGGAGCCGGGCGAGTTGCTCACCTACGGCGAGGTGGCCGCGCTGGCCGGTCACGTGGGTGGGGCGCGAGCGGTGGGCAACGTGCTGGCCCGATCCCATGGACTTCCCTGGTGGCGCGTGGTGAACAGCCGAGGCAGGTTGGCGCCCGGCAAGGAGGCGCGCCAAGGCCAGCTCCTCGCGGACGAGGGGATAGAGGTGCGGGATGGACGGTGTCGGCAGGCGGGGAATGCCGCGCCATGCCAGCCAGCCTGACCTGGGGCCCTATCGAAAGGTTCCCACTAGGAGAGCCCGGCAGTCTTCCTAAGGTGCGTCGT
>PKXE01000096.1:0-37249 GCA_003132265.1 Candidatus Dormiibacterota bacterium
CCCATCAGGAACAGCCGGAGGTGCTCCCGCAGTTCATGCACTTGTAGCAGGCGCCGTTGCGAACCATCAGGGAGCCACAATCCGAGCAGGAGGGAGCGTCCTCCTGGTTGCGAAATGTCAACTCCGACGACAGCTGCTTCGCGCTGGCCTGGCCGGGTGCGGGCGGCATCGATACCCTCCGCGCTGGTGCGATGACCGCGCCCGCGACGGCGGCCAGGTCTTCCGACTCCTCCCGGCGGCTGATGATTCCCAGCGCATCCCGATCCTCGGCGGAGAGGAAGCGGGCTGCCAGCCAGCGGAAGATGTAATCGACGATCGACTTGGCGATCGGAATCTCAGGGTTCCCCGTGTAGCCGGCCGGCTCGAACCTGGTGTGGGCGAACTTGGCGCAGAAGAGCCGCAGCGGAACCCCGTACTGAAGCGCCACCGAGACCGAGGTGGCGAAGGAGTCCATCATCCCGCTCAGGGTGCTGCCCTCCTTGGCCATCTTGAGGAAGATCTCACCGGGCTGGCCGTCCTCATAGAGACCGACCGTGAGGTAACCCTCGTGACCCTGGATGTCGAACTTGTGGGTGATCGCAGCTCGCTCTGAAGGGAGCCGATGCCGGGCCGGTCGGGCTGCGGGTTCTGCCGCCTCCTGGCCGCTGTAGGTGGCCTGCTTTCTGGAGGTGGAGAGCGGCTGGCTGCGCTTGCTGCCGTCGCGGTAGACCGCGATCGCCTTGAGCCCCAGCTTCCAGGCGTCGGTGTAGGCCTGCTCCACGTCTTCGGGGGTGGCGTCCTGGGGCAGGTTGACCGTCTTGCTGATGGCCCCAGAGATGAACGGCTGGACCGCGGCCATCATCCGCACATGCCCCTGCCAGCTGATCGAGCGCTGGCCGTTGGCGGGTGGGAAGGCGCAGTCGAAGACGGCGAGATCGTCCTCGCGAAGATGCGGGGCGCCCTCGATGGTGTCGTGCTCGTTGATGTAGGCCAAGATGGCGGAGATCGCCTCCTCGCCGTAGCCCAGCTTGCGCAACGCCGAGGGTACGGTCCCATTGACCATCTTGAGCAGCCCGCCACCCACCAGCTTCTTGTACTTGACGAGAGCGATGTCAGGCTCGACTCCGGTCGTGTCGCAGTCGAGCATGAAGGAGATGGTCCCGGTGGGCGCCAGCACCGTCGCCTGGGAGTTACGGTAGCCGTGCATGGCGCCCAGCTCGTGCGCGTCGTCCCAGGCCTTGCGCGCCGCTGCTAGCAGCGGCGCCGGGGCATAGTTGTCAGAGATCTTGTAGGCGGCCCCCCGGTGCTTCTCCATCACCCGCAGCATCGGCTGGCGGTTGACCTCGTAACCGTCGAAGGGGCCGACCTCCTTGGCGATCCTGGCCGACTGGGCGTAGGCCTCCCCGGTGAGGATGGCGGTCAGAGCTCCCGAGTAGTCCCGGGCCTGGGGGCTGTCGTAGGGCAGCCCCAGCGCCATCAGCACCGCGCCCAGGTTGGCATAGCCGAGGCCCAGGGGGCGGAACTTGTGACTGTTGACGGTGATCCGCTCGGTGGGGTAGGTGGCGTAGCCCACCATCACCTCCATCGCGGTGAGCATGATCCGGATGGTGTGGCGGTAGCCCTCGGAGTCGAAGCTGCCATCGGCNNGGGCAGGTGTGCCACTCATTGATGGTGGTGTCGAACTGCAGCCCCGGGTCGCCGCAGGCCCAGGCCGCGTCGGCGATCTGGCGCATCAGGTCGCGGGTCTGGTAGGTGCCCACCACCCGGTTCTTGTCGGTGACCGCGTAGGTGCGCCACTCCTTGTCTTCCAGGAAGGCGCGCATGAACTCGTCCGTGACCCGGATCGAGTTGTTGGAGTTCTGGAAGAAGACGGAGGCGTAGGCCTCGCCGGTGAAGGCCCCGTCGTAGCCGGCCTCGATCAGCGCCCAAGCCTTGCGCTCCTCGCGGACCTTGCAGTTGATGAAGTCGACGATGTCGGGGTGGTCGGCGTTGAGGATCACCATCTTGGCCGCGCGGCGGGTGGTGCCCCCGGACTTAATCACCCCGGCAAAGGCGTCGAAGCCCTTCATGAAGGAGACTGGCCCGCTGGCGGTGCCGCCGCTGGCCAGGTTCTCCACCGAGGAGCGGATCGTAGAGAGATTGGTGCCGGTGCCGGAGCCGTNNGCGCTCACCTGGGGGTTCGGATCAGCGCCCAGGTTGAACCAGACCGGGCTGTTGAAGGCGGCGATCTGATTCACCAGGATGGCGCAGAGCTCGGCGTGAAAGGTGCTGAGGTCCTCGTCGGTGGCAAAGTAGTTGCCCTCGCGACCCCAGTCCCTGATGGTGTCGGCCACCCGGGAGATCAGCTGACGGACGCTGGATTCCCGCTGAGGGCTGCCCTGGAGCCCCCGGAAATACTTGGAGACGACGACGTTGGTAGCCAGTTGGGACCACGACGAGGGCACCTCGACGTTCTCCTGAGTGAAGACCGTCTCGCCCTTCTCGTTGGTGATGAGCGCGTTACGGTGTTCCCACTCGACGGCCTCGAATGGGTGCACACCGGGCTCGCTGAAGCGCCTTTCGACCCGCAGGCCGAGACCTCCCGCGGTCTTGACCGGAGCCTGCCCGTCCGACCTTTTGGTCTGGGCGTGGGCGGCTCTCGACGCGGCAGCAGAGGCTGCTTCTGGGTCGCTCGCAGATCGGTCCACTGGGATCCCTCCTGGCAGGACGAATGGGGTTTTGAGGTGAGCCTAGGTGGCTGCTGGACAACATGTGGTGGTTGCCGCAGTCCCTAGGCGCAATATCTTGGGCTTTCTGGTCCCCGGAGTCAAGCCCCCGCCCGGGGCTTCTCCTGCCTCGCCTAGAATCTCATATAGAGCTAACCGAATTGGTTAGCAAAGGGGTCGTTCGCTCGTCGGCCTCCCCGCAGTTCAGCCAGGAGAGCCGGTGCCGAAGAGAACCCTGGAGGTGACCCTTCCCCAGATGGGGGAGTCGGTCACGGAGGGGGTGGTAGGGAGTTGGCGGAAACGCGTCGGCGACCAGGTGACCGCCGGCGAGACCCTGGTCGAGGTCCAGACCGACAAGATCGATGCTGAGGTACCGGCCCCGGAGTCGGGCACGCTCTCCAAGATCCTCGCCGAGGAGGGCCAGACGGTGGCCGTTGGCGCCNNCCCCCGAGCCACCGCCGGAAACGGCAGCACCGGAGACCACTGAGGTCGCTTCCCCTTCGCCCCGTGCTGAGGCTGAGGTGATCCCGGTCCCGCTTCCCCAAATGGGCGAGTCGGTCACTGAAGGGATCGTTGGAACCTGGCTCAAGCAGGTGGGCGACCCGGTCCAGGCGGGCGAGACCCTGCTAGAGATCCAGACCGACAAGGTGGACGCGGAGGTCCCCTCGCCGGCGACCGGGGTGGTGACCGAGATCCTGGTCCCGGAAGGGGAGACGGTCGCCACCGGGACCGTCCTGGCCCGGATCACCGGTTCCGCCGGCGAGGCGGCACCGGCGAGTGCCGCGACAACTCCGCCAGCGCTTCCGGCCGAGACTGCCGCCCCCGCGCCCTTCGCTTCCGCCGTCGACGCGACTCCGCTGGCCCGGCGACGCGCGGCCCTGGGCGGAGTGGACGTCAGCGCGGTGCAGGGGACCGGTCCTGGCGGCCTCGTTCGAGGAGGCGACGTCATTCCCGGTGGTGAGCCTTCGCCACCGGCTTCGGCCGGTGAGAAGACGACGGCGCCGATCAAGGGGACCAGGTTGGCGCTGGTGCACGCGATGGAGGAGAGCCTCACCATCCCGACCGCCACCAGCTTCCGCACCATCGAGGTGGGGGCCCTGGAAGTGCGGCGAAGACAGCTCAACCAGGGGCTCGCTGCTCGCCAGCCCCAAGTCAAGCTCTCCTACACCCACCTGATCGCCTTCGCCCTCGTCTGGGCCGCTCGTGAGATGCCTGCCTTCTCGGCCAGCTTTGCCACGGTGGAGGGCATCCCCCATCGGGTGGTGCGAGCGGGCGTCAACCTCGGCCTGGCGGTCGACGTGGAGAAGCCGGACGGCAGCCGCTTCCTGATGGTGCCGGTGCTCAGGGAAGCCCAGAGCCTCGACTTCTCCTCTTTCCGGGCCCGCTACGAAGAGATGGTCGCCAAGACCAGGACCGGGGCGCTCCAGGTCGACGACCTGGAAGGTGCCACCATCACCCTGACCAACCCCGGTGGGGTCGGGACGATGGCCTCGGTACCCCGGCTCATGGCCGGACAGTCCGCCATCATCGCGGTGGGGGCGATCGGCAGGCCACCCGGCCTCACCCAGCTCGACGAGCGGTCCGCGCGGGAGCTGGGGGTCGCCCCGGTGATGACCCTCACCAGCACCTACGACCACCGTTTGGTCCAGGGCGTGGAGTCGGGGTTGCTCCTCCGCCGGCTGGAGCAGCTCCTCTCGGGAGCCGACCGCTTCTACGAGGTCCTGGCCGACAGCCTCGGCGTTGAGCTGCCGGCGCTGCCACCGCCCGCCCAAAAGGCCGCCACCACGGCGGCCGTCCCCAACCTGCCCGCCAATCAGGAGCTGATGTACGCGGTGGCGGCGGGCATGTCGCTGGTCAAGGCCTACCGCACCCACGGGCACCTGGCGGCTCACCTCGACCCGCTGGGAAGCGAGCCTCCGGGAGAACCCGCGCTGGAGCCGGAGACGGTGAAGCTGACCCCCGAGCTGATGGCGGCGGTCCCGGCCTGGATGATGCGGGTGAGGGTGCCGGGCGACACCCTGGCCGAAGCCCTGCCGCACCTGCGCGACACCTACTGCCGGACCATCGCCTACGAGGTCGAGCACATCTCCAACCACGAGCAGAGGGTCTGGCTCCACCAGCAGATCGAGTTGGGGGTCCACCGGATCGCGCTGTCACCGGAGCAGCAGCTCCAGCTCTTGCGGCGGCTGGCCGGGGTGGACGCCTTCGAGCGTTTCTTGCGCAAAACCTATCTCGGCCAGCACACCTTCTCGCTGGAGGGGCTGGACGCCCTGGTCCCCATGCTGGAGCAGACGATCGCGCTGCTTGCCCAGGCGGGAACCCGCGAAGTTGTCCTGGGGATGGCTCACCGGGGCCGCCTCAACGTGACCGCCCGGATCGTGGGCCGCTCGCTGGCGGAGATGATCGCCGAGTTCGAGAGCGGCGCCTACCTGGGCGGAGCCAGTACCGGCGACGTCAAGTACCACTACGGGGCGGAAGGCAGCTACCGGACCCCGCAGGGGGTCGACGTTGGTGTCGTGCTGACTCACAACCCCAGCCATCTGGAGGTGGTGAACGCGGTGGTTGAGGGACGGACCAGGGCGCTTCAGACCCGTCGCCAGGGCGCGGTGATGAGCCAGGACACCAACATCGCGGTCCCAGTCCTGATCCACGGGGACGCCGCCTTCACCGGCCAGGGGGTGGTCACCGAGACCCTCAACCTCCAGGGGCTGCCCGGGTACCGGGTCGGGGGCACCATCCACATCATCGCCAACAACCAGATCGGTTTCACGACCGACCCCCTGGAGGGACGCTCCACCCGCTATGCCAGCGACGTGGCCAAGGGCTACGACATCCCGATCATCCACGTCAACGCCGACGANNCTCATCGACCTGATCGGCTACCGCCGCTTCGGGCACAACGAGGGGGATGAGCCCGCCTACACCCAGCCGCTTCTGATGGAGCGGATCCGCCACCATCCGCCGGTGGTGCAGGTGTACGGCGAGCTGCTGGTCCAGCGGGGGCTGCGCACCCCCGAGCAGGTAGAGCAGGAACAGGTCGGAGCGTTTCAGGAGATGGTGAACGCCCACGCCGAGACCACCAAGCAGGGCGCGGTCCTGCTGGACGCCGCCCAACCGGCGGGAACCATGGAGGAGCACACCGAGCTGCCCCAGGTGCAGACCCAGGTGGCGCTGGAGTCGCTCAAGGCGATGGACCGCCAACTGGTCGAGCTGCCCTCGGGGTTCCAGATCAACTCCAAGCTGATCCGGCAGCTGGGGCAGCGAGCCACCGCCTTCAAGGAGGGGGGCCTGGTGACCTGGGCCCAGGCCGAGGCGCTGGCGCTGGCCTCCTTGCTGACCGAGGGGGTCCCGATCCGGCTCACCGGCCAGGACACTGTCAGAGGGACCTTCAGCCAGCGCCACCTGATGCTGACCGACACCAAGTCCGGCGAGCAGTACGCCCCGATCCAGCACCTGCCCTCGGCCAAGGCGGTGATCGAGCTCTACAACAGCCCGCTCTCGGAGATGGCGGCGCTGGGGTTCGAGTACGGCTATGGGGTGACCGAGCGCAGTGCGCTGGTGCTCTGGGAGGCCCAGTACGGCGACTTCTTCAACAACGCCCAGGTGGTGGTCGACCAGTTCGTGGCGGCCGGTCAGGCCAAGTGGAACCAGGAGTCGCGACTGACCCTGCTCCTACCCCACGGCTACGAGGGCAGCGGGCCCGACCATTCCAGTGCCCGGATCGAGCGGTTCCTGGAGCTGTCGGCGGAGGGAAACCTGCGGGTAGCCTATCCGTCAACCGCGGCCCAGTACTTCCACATCCTCCGTCTGCAGGCGCTGGCCGACGAACTGCGACCGCTGATCCTGCTCACCCCCAAGAGCGGTCTGCGGCTGGCCTCGGTCGCCTCGGCTCCGGCGGAACTGGCCCAGGGCCGCTTCCATGAGGTCATGGACGATCCCCTGGCGGATCACGCCAGGGTGCGGCGGCTCCTGCTCTCGACCGGGAAGGTCTCCCTGGAGCTGGCGGCCCGCCGTGAGCAGCTGGGTGCCGAGGCCGTGGCCACGGCGCGTCTGGAATTGCTCTACCCCTTCCCGACCCCGCAGCTGCAGGAGCTCCTGCGCGGCTACCCCAACCTGGAGGAGGTCATCTGGGTCCAGGAGGAGCCGCGCAACATGGGCGCCTTCGCCTATGTCGCTCCCCGGCTCCGGGAGATGCTTCCGGCCTCGGTAAGGAGCGGCTACGCCGGCCGCCGGGAGCACGCCGCTCCCTCGGAGGGCTCGATGCGCTCCCACCTCATCGAGCAGGAGCGGCTGCTGCAACAGGCCTTCGCCGGCCTGCCGGTGCCCGAGGCGGCCGTCGCCGAGGTCGAGGTAGGCAGTTGAGCCCAAAGGTGGTCGTCCTGGGTGGGGGGCCAGCCGGTGACGTGGCGGCCCTGCGCGCGTCCCAGCTGGGTGCCGAGGTGGTCCTCATCGAGCGCCGGGAGCTGGGCGGGACCTGCCTCAACCGGGGCTGCGTCCCCAGCAAGGCCCTGCTGGCGATCTCGGCGCTGGCCCGTAAGATCCAGCACGCCAGCGACTTCGGGCTAGATGTGGGCGAGCTCAAGTTCGACTTCCCCAAGATGCAGGCCCGCAAAGACGAGATCGTGCTGCGGCTGCGTCACGGGGTGGAGGCCGCCTGCCAGCGCCACCAGATCAAGGTGGTCCAGGAGGAGGGCCGCCTGGAGGGGGACAGCGTGGTGGCGGGAGGGGAGAGCTTCCCCTACGACCACCTCGTGGTCTGCGTCGGGACCGAGCCGTCCGGACTTCCCGGGATCGACATGGCCCAGGAGCGGGTGATCACCTCCGACGGGGTCTGGACCCTGGAGCGGATACCGGAGCGGCTCCTGATCATCGGGGGCGGGGTGATCGGCTGCGAGTTCGCCAGCCTCTTCGCACCTCTGGGCACGGAGGTCACGGTGGTCGAGCTCTTGCCTCAGCTCGTGACCGGAGTGGACCGGCGCACCGCCCAGCAGTTCCAGCGGCTTCTGGAGGCGGACGGGGTGAAGGTGCACCTGGAGTCCCGGGTCGAGTCGCTGGAGTACGGCAAGGAGAGCGTCCGGTCGGTCATCTCGGGCAGCGCTGAGGTGGAGTGCGAGCTGGTGCTGGTGGCGGTCGGCCGGGCCGCCCAGACGAGGGGGATCGGGCTGGAGGAGGCGGGGGTCGAGCTCAACGAGCGCGGCCAGCTCCTGGTCAGCGATCTGCTCCAGACCGCCAATCCCAAGATCTGGGGAGCCGGCGACTGCATCGGGGGGCTGCAGCTGGCTCACCTGGCCTCAGCCGAGGCGGCTCGGGCGGTGGAGAACGCCTTGGGGCCCGGGCCGCCGCGTCCCCTGGACCGCACAGTCGTGCCCAACTGCATCTTCACCTACCCGGAGATCGCCACCGTCGGCCTCCCCGCGGATGCTGCTAAGGCCGAGGGCCGGGAGATCCGGCTGGGGCAGGCCCGCTTTGTGGGAGAGGCCAAGGCGCTGGCCGAGGGGGAGTCGGAGGGCTACGTCCAGTTGGTGGCCGACGCCAAGACCGACCTCTTGCTGGGGGCGACGATCATGGGGCCGCACGCCGTGGAGCTGATCCACGAGGTGGGGGTCGCCATCACCGATGGCTTCACCATGGCCGAGCTCGGCGAGGTCATCCACGCCCATCCCACCGTCAGCGAGGTGGTGATGGACGCGGCCCAGCAGGGCTGCGGGGTCGCGCCCTACCTCAACTGAAGCGGTCGGCTTCGACCCAGAGCTGGCGTTCTGGCGCTCCGGCTACTCGACCGCCAGGCAGGTGATGGTGCGCACCACTCCGCTCACCCCCTGTAGCTGATCCACGATCAGGGTGCCGATCCCCTTGACGTCTTCCGCCTCGACCTGGGCGATGGCGTCGTACTCCCCCGTGATGGCATCGACCCGGCTGACCCCCGCCTCCTCGCGCAACCGCTTCACGACGTCCATAGCCTTGCCCGGCTCGAGCGTCATCAAGATGTAGGCCCTGACCATCTGGGGCCCTCCCTCATTCCCGCATTTGACTTCGGGGTGGTGAACCCCGCCTCAGGGCTCACCTTATCCGATCCCGCGCAGCTTCGGAACGTCCGATCAACGCATGATTAGGCGACGGTCCTCGGCCCAACCAGGGCCCACGGAGGCGCACATCTCTTGCAAGCGGTGGTCAAGCTCTCTCCCGGCCCCGGAGCAGCTTGGGCGACGGCACCCGAGCGCCAGCCGCTGGAGGGGGAGGCCCTGCTCCAGCTGGTGGTGGCGGGCATCTGTGGCACCGACCTCCACATCCTGAAGTGGAACGCGTGGGCGGCGGCCCGCGTGCACCCGCCTCGGATCCTGGGCCACGAGATGGCGGGGCTGGTGCTGGCGGTCGGGGAGGGGGTTCAGAGCCCCCACGTCGGCGACCTGGTCGGCGTCGAGAGCCACCTGGTCGACCTGACCTGTCCTCAGTGCCGGCGCGGGGACTATCAGGTCTGCGAGAACACCCGCATCCTGGGGGTGGACGTCGACGGGGTCTTCGCCGAGCGGGTCATCGTGCCGGCCCGCAACTGCCGGGTCGCGCCACCTTCACTGGACCCGGCCGTGGTGGCCTTCCAGGAGCCGATGGGCAACGCCGTCCACGCGGCCGCCCAGGGCGATCTCCAGGGCCAGGTGGTGATGGTGACCGGCTGCGGCCCGATCGGGTGCGCCGCGGTGGGGATCGCCCGGGCCGAGGGAGCTCGCCGGGTGGTGGCGGTCGACCGGGTGCCGGCCCGGCTCCAGATCGCCGAGAAGATGGGAGCGGACGCCCTGGTCGACACCTCCTCGCTCCCAGACCTCGTCCGAGGCCTGCGGGCCGCCTGCCGGGGCGAGGCCGACGTGGTGCTGGAGATGTCCGGCCATCCGCTCCTCATCCAGGGCGCCCTGGCCACGATCCGCCCCGGAGGCTGGATCAGCCTGCTGGGGTTGGGGGACGGCGACCTGACCCTGGACGTCTCCACCGAGGTGGTGATGCGGGGGATCACCCTCTTCGGGGTCACCGGCCGCCGCCAGTTCGAGACCTGGGATCAGACCAGCGCCTATCTCAGCTCCGGCCGGGTCGACGTCAGCCCCATCCTCACTCACCGTGTGGCGCTCTCCGACTTCCAGCTAGCCGCCGATCTGGCCGGCTCCGGCGAGGTCGGCAAGGTGGTGCTCTATCCTCGAGACGGTGGCTGGAGATGAGTGACTTCGAGGAGAGCCTTGGCGAGGAGCTGAGCGAGCTCCGCCGGGAGGGGCGTTGGCACCCGCTCACCGTGCTGGAGAGCCCCCAGGACTCCGAGGTCGAGATCGGCGGCAAGCGATTCATCAACCTCTGCTCCAACAACTACCTGGGGCTCAACACCCATCCCCACCTGATCGAAGCGGCAATCGCCGCCACCAAGAAGTGGGGCGCCGGCTCGGGCGCGGTCCGGACCATCGCCGGCACCCAATTGCTCCACGAGGAGCTGGAGCAGAAGCTGGCGGTGTTCAAGGGCACCCGGGCGGCGCTGACTTTGCCGAGCGGGTTCACTGCCAATCTGGCGGTTTTGGGCTCGGTGCTAGGTGAGGCCGACGCCGTGGTCAGCGACGAGCTCAACCACGCCAGCATCATCGACGGGATCCGGCTCACCAAGGCGCGGCGTTACCTCTTCCCCCACAAGGACATGCCAGGCTTGGAGCAGCGGCTCACCGAGGCCCGCGGCGGCGGCGCCCGCCGGATCCTGGTGGTGACCGACGGGGTCTTCAGCATGGACGGGGACATCGCCCCGCTGCCCGAGATCGTCGAATTGGCCGAGGCCTACGGCGCGGCGGTCATGGTGGACGACGCCCACGCCTCGGGGGTTTTGGGGCGCAACGGCCGGGGCTCGATTGACCACTTTCAGCTGGAGGGCAGGGTCCAGGTCCAGGTGGGGACGCTGAGCAAGGCGGTCGGGGTTCTGGGCGGCTACGTGGCCGGCTCCCAGGAGCTCCGCGACACCCTGATCCACAGCGGCCGTCCCTTCCTGTTCTCCACCTCCCAGCCCCCGGGCGTGGTGGCCGCCTGCATCGCGGCTCTCGAGGTCATGGAGAAGGAGCCCGAGCTCCAGGCCCGGCTCTGGGAGAACGCCCGCCACTTCAAGGCGGGGCTGGAGCAGTTGGGGTTCGATTGCGGCCAGAGTGAGACCCCGATCACGCCGGTCATCGTCGGCGAGGGCGAGCGGGCGGTGGCGCTCTCCGACGAGTTGCGCCAAAGGGGGGTCTTCGCCACCCCGATCGGCTTTCCTACCGTGGCGCGGGACCGAGGCCGGGTCCGCACCATCGTCACCGCCGCCCACACCATGGCCCAGCTGGACCGGGCCCTGGAAGCCTTCGCCGATGCCGGCAGGATCCTGGGGATTGAGCCGCCCCGCCCCGCCGGCGCCCCGGCGGGGGGAGCGTAACCGTGGCCCGTGCGCCCGAATTGTCCTCGGTGGATGACGGTGCCCAGCAGGAGCCCCCAGAGGGCAAGCCCCGCCGCTTCGCTCGCCTGCGCCGCCCCAGCACCCGTCCCAGTGAGCAGCTGGAGGAGGAGCGCGGGCTGGTCGAGGCGGCCAAGCACGATCCCGCCGAGTTCGCCAAGCTCTACGACCGGTACGTCGACCAGATCCACGCCTTCGCCTACCACCAGACCGGGAGCTGGGAGCGGGCCCAGGACGTGACCGCCACCACTTTCATGCGGGCCTATGCCGAGATCGGACGCTTCGAGTGGCGGGGGGTTCCCTACTCCGCCTGGCTCTACCGGGTCGCGGCCAACTTGGTCATGCGCGAACACCGCCGGCAGGGCTGGATCACCCTCCCCGACAACATGGTCGACCCCGGGGAGGGCCCGGAAGATGCCGCCATCCGCTCCGAGCAGGTCCAGCGCATCCAGGCCGCCGTCCGCCAGCTGTCGCCGGACCAGCGCCAGGCGATCACCCTGCGCTTCGGCACCGGACTCCGCAATGCCGAGGTGGGCCGGGTGATGCGCAAGAGCGAGGGCGCCGTTAAGCTGCTGATCTTCCGCGGCCTGAAGTCCCTGGAGCGGCGGCTCGGGCCCGAATTCCAGTCTCCGCCCTACCTCGCCATGGGCGGCGTCGAGCAGACCGAAGGAGAGGAGTGAGCCTGTGACCAGCAGAGACGACAAGCGGCTCGCGGCTGAGATCGCTGGCTGGCTGGAGGGGGATGGTCCGGCTCCGACCAGCGGCCCCACGGCGCGGGCGGTCGCGCGCACCGCGGTGCTGCTGGTCGACGCCCTGGCCCCGACCCCGCTCCATCCGGTGACCAGGGCCCGCCTGTATGAGCGAGCGCTGGCGGAGGCCCGTCCCGGGACCATCACCATCAGCTTCGCCGACGCCCTGGAGGATCCCTGGGGAGAGTTCTGGCGGGTGGCCCGGCAGGTCCCCGCGCCGGCCTGGGTGGGACTGGGCGGCCTGGTGGCCGGGGTCGCGGTGGCGGCGCTCCTCCTCCGCCAGCGGGAACCGACCATCGACGAGTAGAGCTCTCGGAGCAGCCCCTCCCGGCGGTCTCTGGTATCTGACAAATAACTGAGTGACTCCAGTTTTGCTGGTAGACTCAGCTGGTGCCAGTTGACCTCCGAGCCAACCCGATAGAGCGGATCCGGGTCTCCGGCCAGCGGGTGACCGCTCTGCGGGTGGCCATCCTGGAGCTCCTCCAAGAACTCGGTCACGCCAGTGCGGACCAGTTGATCCTGCCCGCCAGGGAGCGGCTCGGTTCGATCTCGCTGCAAGCCGTCTACGACTCGCTGGGGGTGCTCGGGAAGGCCGGCCTCATCGGCCGGATCGAGCCGGCGGGCAGCCCCGCCCTCTTCGAGCTCCGGGTGGCGGACAACCACCACCACCTGGTGTGCCGGAGCTGCGGGGGGGTCACCGACGTGGACTGCGCGGTGGGGCACGCACCCTGCCTCGCACCGATCAGTGATCTCGGTTACCTGGTCGAGGAGGCCGAGGTGACCTATTGGGGCGTCTGCCCGGTTTGTCAGACGGCGCCGTTGGGCGCCACCGGGGCGGGCAGCCTCGGGCCGGTGAACTGAAGGAGGACAGCATGAGCGAAGAGCCGAAGGTGACCACCACCGACGCCGGGATTCCCGCCGCCAGCGATGAGCATTCCCTGACCGTCGGCCCGGATGGGCCGATCCTGCTCCAGGACCACTATCTGGTCCAGAAGATGGCCCAGTTCAACCGCGAGCGCGTGCCCGAGCGGGTGGTCCACGCCAAGGGCGGTGGCGCCCACGGTTTCTTCGAGGTCACCGACGACGTGACCTCGTTCTGCCGGGCCGACTTCTTGCGCCCCGGCAAGCGCACCGAGATGCTGGCGCGCTTCTCGACGGTGGCCGGGGAGCTGGGCAGTGCCGACTCCAACCGCGACCCGAGGGGGTTTGCGTTGAAGTTCTACACCGAGCAGGGCAACTACGACATGGTGGGCAACAACACCCCCGTGTTCTTCATCAGAGATCCCCAGAAATTCCAGGATTTCATCCATTCGCAGAAGCGGCGCGCCGACAGCCACACCCGCGACAACAACATGCAGTGGGACTTCTGGACCCTGTCTCCGGAGTCGGCCCATCAGGTGACCATCCTCATGGGCGACCGCGGCATCCCCAAGAGCTGGCGGCACATGAACGGTTACTCCAGCCACACCTATCTCTGGGAGAACGCGGGCGGTGAGAAGCACTGGGTCAAGTACCACTTCCACACCGACCAGGGCATCGAGTTCTACACCGCCGCCGAGGGCCAGGCGATGGCCGCCGAGGACCCCGACTGCCACCTCCGCGACCTGTACCAGACCATCAAGCGCGGCGACCAACCCTCCTGGACGCTCTTGGTGCAGCTGATGCCCTTCGAGGA
Source organism: Candidatus Dormiibacterota bacterium (assembly GCA_003132265.1). Classification (GTDB taxonomy): domain Bacteria; phylum Chloroflexota; class Dormibacteria; order Aeolococcales; family Bog-877; genus Bog-877. Next base: position 13,549 of record PKXE01000096.1, read on the forward strand.
GGCCGCCGACTACCGCTTCAACCCCTTCGACGTGACCAAGGTCTGGCCCCATGCCGACTACCCGCTGCGCCAGGTCGGCCGGATGGTGCTGGACCGCAACCCCGACAACTACTTCGCCGAGATCGAGCAGTCCGCCTTCGAGCCCGCCAACATGGTGGCCGGGATCGGCCCCAGCCCCGACAAGATGCTGCTGGGCCGGCTCTTCTCCTACCCCGACACCCACCGCCACCGGATCGGGTCCAACTACCTGCAGTTGCCGGTGAATCGGCCCAAGGTCGAGGTCAACTCCTATAACCGCGACGGCGCCATGCGCTACTCCAACCCCAAGGACCCGGTCTACGCGCCCAACTCCTACGGCGGCCCCAAGGCTGACCCCTCGGCCGCCGAGCCCAGTTGGTACGCGGCGGGCGGGGAGATCGTTCGGGCGGCTTACACCCAGCGCCGGGACGATGACGACTTCGGCCAGCCGGGCACGCTCTACCGTCAGGTCCTTGATGAGGGGGGCCGGCAGCGGATGGTCACCAACATCGCCGGTCATGCCAACCAGGGGACGGAGCCGCAGGTCCTGGCCCGGGTGATCGACTACTGGACCAAGGTCGACCCCGACCTGGGGGCGCGGGTGGCGCGGGCCACTAGCTCCGGCAACGGGCAGCAGCCCGGCGGACCGGCTGCCTCTCTGACTGAGGCGGCGGCCCCCTCGGGGCAGCGCTGAGAATCACGCTCGGGCCCGGCCGCCCGGCCCCCAACTAGGGCCGGGCGGCCCACCGTCTTCTCGGGGTGGGCGAGCGCCGCCCCTAGAATCGCGAGTTGTGGGCGCAGTCCGAACGGTGGTGGTGCCGGCGGGAGGGCTCGGAACCCGCTTTCTTCCGGCCACCAAGGCTATGCCCAAGGAGATGGTCCCGGTCGGCAACCGTCCCTCCATTCAGTGGGGGATCGAGGAGGCGGTCGCCTCGGGGATCAAGCGGGCGGTGATCGTCACCGCTCCCGGCAAGGAGCTGATCAAGGCCCACTTCGCCCCCGATCCGGGTTTGGAGGCGACCCTCCGGCGCCGCGGCGCCGACGACCTGGCCGAGCGGGTGCGAGAGATCTCCCGGCTCTGCCAGATGGAGTTCGTGGAGCAGCCCGAACCGCTGGGGTTAGGGCACGCGGTGTGGTGCGCGGCTCCCCACGTCCGGGGGGAGGAGGCGGTCGGGGTGATGCTCCCGGATGACCTCTTCGCGGGCTCGCCGCCCTTGCTGGGGCAGCTGATCGACGTCTACCAGAAAGAGGGCTGCACGGTCCTGGCCCTGCGGCGCTGTGCCAAGGAGGCGATCTCCCGCTATGGGGTCGCCGCCGTGGAGGGGGAGGGACCGGTGTTCCGGGTGCTCGACGTGGTGGAGAAGCCAGCGCCTGAGGACGCTCCCAGCGACCTGGCCCTGATGGGTCGCTACGTGCTCACCCCGGAGGTGATCGCCGAGCTGGAGACCACCTCCGCCGGGGCGGGTGGCGAGATCCAGCTGACCGACGCGATCCGGTGCCTCGCCCCTCGGGGAGCGGTGGTGGGGCTGGAGTTCACCGGGCGGCTGCTGGACGTGGGAACCCTGGAGAGCTGGCTCTCGACCAACGCCGAGATCGTCTGGCGCGATCCCGAGCTGGGACCGATGCTGCGTTCTAGGATCCAGGAGCTGGAGTTGGAGCAGGCCTAGGCCGGGCACCCCGAAGGGCGGCCGCGGAGCCCCGCCCGAGAGCGCTCCAACTTCCCAGCTTCACCCCCGAAAAGTCGGCGCCGGACGGAGTTATACTGCCGTGCCAGATGGCAATCGGTGCGGAGCAACCCGTCCTCAATACTTTTCGGTTTCAGGTAGTGCAATGGCAATGCAACGCCCGCGGCGCGGTGATGACCTTCTGCGCTACCGCAGCCAGGAGGGGGACTTCGAGGTAGAGGTCTCGCACACCCTCAACAAGTGGTGTGTTTCGGTGCTGCGGCTGGAGGATTCCAGCATCGTGGCCCAGGACTTCTACCCAGAGCGTTGGAAGGCGATGGCCCGCGCCCAGGACTTCCTGCGGATCCTCAACATGCGCAACCGGCCCGGGAGCGAGGACGAGAACGACCACCCGGACGACGGTGATCGGCCGGCGCCCACCTCGGCGGTCGGGCCGGGTCTCGGTCGCTGAGCCCGCCCCCCGGGCGGCTAACCGCCAGCGTCCCCATCCCCGCCGGCTCCGCGGTCGCTGACCCGCACGCTCACACGACCGCCAGCGACGGCATGGTCAGCCCGCGCCAGCTGGTGGGGGCGGCAGCCGCGGCGGGGCTCAGCGTCATCGCGATCACGGACCACGACACCTTCTCCGGCTGCGCCGAGGGGGTGGAGGCCGGGCAGGAGTTCGGCATCGAGGTGGTGGCGGGGGAAGAGGTGACCACCTCGTCGCCCGCCAAGGTGCACGTGCTCGGCCTCTTCCTCGCGGGCCCGGTGCGGATGGGCATGCCGGTGGAGGACACCATCGCCGCCATCCACGATCAGGGGGGGCTGGCGGTCTTGGCACATCCCTGGATGCCCACCTACTTTGCCTCGATCACCCCCGGCGGCCTGCGCCGACTGATCGCGGAGTTGCCGGTGGATGGCATCGAGCTCCGTCACACCTGCCCGACCACGAAGGGCCGGATCCGGGGCCTGGACCAGTTTTACGAACTGCACCGGGACCGGCTCGGGGCAGCGCTCGGCTCCAGCGACAGCCACTTCGGCGCCCACGATCTGGCGAGGACCGTGACCCTCTTCCCGGGTCAGAGCGCAGCCGACCTGCGCCGGGCCATCGAGAATGCCTCCACCAGCCCGCTGGAGCGCTACCGCCGGCCGCCGGGGCCGGCGCTCTCGCTCCGCCTTCGCCAGCAGGCGCGCAGCATGGGCTGGCTATCCTGGCAGAGGTGGCGCGGTCGAATTGGCCATGAAGGAGCCTAGACCGAGATGAACCGGGACTTTATGCGGCGGGAATGGGGGGCGGTCACCTTTGTGGGCACGGTCCTGCTTGGCGGCCTCGCCGTCCTGGTGGCGCTGGTGGTCAAGGCCGCTTCACCGACCCCGATCCCGATCGCTCCTCCCTGCCCCAGGACGACTGCGGTAGTGATTCAGGCTCAGGCCTCTCCTGCCGCCTCGGCCACTCCCACCATCTCGATCAAGTCCGTGCCCTTCGGCTGTCCCACCGCCCAGGTCGTGGTCAAGACCCCCATCCCCAGCCCCGGCGCCTCGGTCTCCCCCAAGGCCACGGCCACCCCGACCGCCACGGCCAGCGCCACCAAGTCACCGGCTGCCAGCCCCTCGGGGTAGCCGGGCTCCGCCGGGCCCTCCGATCGGCGCGGGGGAGGACCGGCGGGATCCGCGCACCGGAGCTCATGTCACATTTTTGGTCGCCGCGGTGCTGAATCTGGTGTGGACAGTCCAGCTCAAGGCCTTGCCGCGTCGACGCCGCTGAGGGAGGCCAAGAGACCGGTTGCACCCGGCAGCGGGGCGGCAGACCTAAGCGGCTTCGAGGCCCTCTTCCAGGCGGAATATCCCTCGGTGGTGCGGGTCGCGGCCAGAGTTCTGCTGGAGGCGGCGGCCGCCGAGGACGTCGCTCAGGAGGTCTTCCTCGCATTTAACCTGCGCTACCCCCATGGTCACGAGGGGGCGGCGCCCTGGCTCCGACTGGCGGCGGCCCACCTGGCCCTCAACCGGCTGCGCGGTGACCGGCGGCGCTCGCGCCGCGAGCTGGGGACGCCGGAGCGGCCGGGAGCCCAGGAGACTCCTGAAACCGCGGCCCTGCTGGCGGAGACCCAGCGCGAGGTTCGCGCGGCGCTGGGACGGATCAAGCCCCCCCAGGCGGCCCTGCTGGCACTTCGGTACAGCGGGCTCTCGTATGCCGAGGTCGCGGACGCGCTCTCAATTCCGGTGACCCAGGTGGGGGTGCGCCTGCGGCGCGCCGAGGCGGCACTGCGCAAGGAGGTTGATCATGATCAAGCTGATGCATCCAGCTGAGGGACAGCTGCGCCGGCTCGTTGACGAGCCGCTGCTGGTCCCGGACCGGACCAAAGCCCACGTTCAGAGCTGCCAGCGGTGCGCCGGGCGGCTCCGGAGCTTCGCCGCTGACGCCGAGGCGGCCCGGCGGCTGCTCCCAGTGGAGCCGGCTCTGGCGGTGGACTCGCAGGCGGCGTTGGCGGCGGTGCAGCGGCGTCTGCGCACCGCCGGGCCAGCTTCCCGGATCAGCTGGCAATCCCGCCTGCCCCGGCGCCTCAGTCACCCCGGCCGGCCGGCCGCTGCCGCCTCGGCGGTCGTGGTGCTGGCGGTGGCGACCGGGATGGCCACCGCCGTCGCGGGAGTGCATTGGACCACGATCTTCGCCCCTGCGACGGTGGCGCCGGTGCCGGTATCGCGATCGGAATTGCTGGCGCTGCCGCATCTGTCCGACTTCGGCAGTCTGACTTATTCCCGGGAGCCGCAACTGCAGCCGGAGTCCACCCTCGGCGCCGCCGAGGCCGCGGCTGGGGTGAGCCTCTCCCTCCCTAGTTCGCTGCCCCGAGGGGTGACCGGGTCCCCCTCGTTCTTCTGGGTGCCGCGCTGGAGCGCCACCTTCACCTTCAGCTCAGCCAGGGCCCAGGCCGCCGCCCAGGCCCAGGGGGTGGCTCTGCCGCCGCTGCCGGCCGGATTCGACGGCACCCAGCTGCGCGAGTCGGTCGGTCCCGGCGTGGTGGTGATCTACGGCACCGGCCAAGGCTCGCAGGCGCTGTCCGACCTGCCCACCTTGGTGTTGATGGCGGTCCAGCCGCCGACCTTGGATTCAACCGGTGCGACGGTGGCGGAGCTGGAGCATTACCTCCTGGGACTGCCCTTCTTGCCCCCCGGCCTGGCCTCGGCAATCCATCAGCTGGGCAACCCGATCACCACCCTGCCGATCCCGGTCCTGCCCGGCCTGGGCCAGTCCCAGACCACCACCGTGAATGGCGACCAGGCGGTGCTGCTCGGCGGGGACAGCCAGCTGCTCTCAGCTGTGATCTGGGAACATCAGGGCACCGTCCGGGTCGTGGGCGGTCTCCTGGACCCAGGGACCGTGGAGGCGCTGGCCCGTGGGTGACGCGGAGCCCAACCCGGCGCCCGGCGCTCCGGTGGAATCCTCCCACGATGGGCCCGGTCTAAGCCCGGCGATCCACGTCAGCGGGCTGACCAAGCGCTACGGACACACTGTGGCGCTCGCCGGCCTCACCATGACGGTTCCCCGCGGCGAGGTGTTCGGGTTCCTGGGGCCNNAACGGCGCCGGCAAGACCACGGCGGTGAAGTTGCTCCTGGGGCTGGCGCAGCCCACGTCGGGAGAGGGGATGGTCCTGGGTTCGCCCCTGGGCACCCTGGAGGCGCGCCGCCAGGTGGGCTACCTCCCTGAGCTCTTCCGCTATCAAAGCTGGCTCAAGGCCCGAGAGGTGCTGGGATTGCACTGCCGCCTGGCCCAGCTGGAACGCTCCTCCTGGCCGGCCGCGATCAAGGGGGCGCTGGCGACGGTCGGGCTCTCGGACCGGGCCGATGACAAGGTGGCCGGATTCTCCAAGGGGATGCAGCAACGGCTGGGCCTGGGGGTGGCACTGCTCGGCAATCCCCGCCTGGTCCTGCTCGACGAACCCACCTCGGCGCTGGACCCGGTCGGCCGGCACGACGTTCGGGAGGTGGTCCGAGGGCTCAGAGATCAGGGGGCGGCGGTCTTCCTCAACTCCCACCTGCTCTCTGAGGTGGAGCTGGTCTGCGACCGGGTGGCGGTGGTCGACCACGGCCGGGTGGTCGCTGCCGGCCGGCTGGACGAGCTGCTGGCCCGACCCCAGGTCAGGGTGCGCTGCACCGGGCTCTCGGCAGAGGCTCGGCAGGCGCTCTCCGCCTTTGGCGAGATCACCGACGACGAGGGGTGGCTGACGGTCGGGGGCATCGGGTCCGACCGGGTGCCGGACCTGGTCAGGGCGATCGTCGATGGGGGCGGCCGCGTCCACGCGGTGGACCCCGGCCAGCAGACCCTCGAAGAGCGCTTCCTGCAGCTGATTGAGGCGGCCTGATGGCGACCTGGGTGATCGCCAGCGTCACCTGGCGCGAGCTGGTTCGCCGCAAGCTGGTCTTTGCCCTGCTGGCCCTCACCGCCATCGTCATCGGCGTCACCGGCTGGGGCTTCTCCAGGGTGCCCGGCCTCCATCTCGACGGCCAGCCGCTGACCCAGGGCGAGATCCACACCGCGGCCGCCCAGCTGTTGCTGCTGGTCATGTTCATGTTCAGCTTCGTTTTGGCCCTGACCTGCGCCTTCCTGGCGGCACCCGCAGTCGCCGGCGACCTGGAGTCGGGGGTCGCCCAGGGGCTGTTGGCCCGCCCGCTCCGCCGCCGTGAACTGATCCTGGGCCGCTGGCTCGGGCTGGCCCTGCCGATCACCGTCTACACCGTGTTCTCGACGACTTTGGAGTTCGGTCTGGTGCACTGGACGACCGGTTATTGGCCGGGCCAACCCATCGCCGCCGAGGCGGCGCTCCTAGTCGAGGGCCTGGTGCTGCTGACCTTCACGCTCGCTCTCAGCACCCGCATCTCCGCGATCACCGCGGGGGTGATCGCGGTGATCGCCTTCGGAACCATGTGGCTGGGCGGGGTGGCCGGGGCCTTCGGACAGGTCTTTCACAACAACGCCATCACCAACGTGGGGGTGGTCACCCACTTCCTGATTCCAACCGATGGGCTCTGGCACGCCGCGGTCTACGCCATGGAGCCGTCGGCCTTCGCCACCGAGGCGGCTCGCGGTCTGGGCAGCTCGTTTGAGGCGGCCTCGGGGCCGACGGCCGGCTACCTGGCGTGGGTGGCAGTGTGGTTGGTCGCGGTGCTGGGACTGGCGCTCTTCAGCTTCCAGAGCCGCGAGGCGTAGCCGGACTGAGGCTTCGGCTCAGAGCTCGGAGAGGGCGCGGGAGCCGTTACCGTCGACGATGTCTCCGAGCGGCAGGGAGAGGTCGATCTCGGGGACCGAGTCCGAGCCGATCTTGACCGAGATCGGCGAGCTGAGCCGGAGGCCCCCGACCCTGACGCAGTCGCGCAGGAAGGGGAAGGCCAGCAGCACGAGCTGGTTGGAGAGGCGGTTGAGCAGAGCCCGGCGGGGATCCGGCGCCAGTTGCTGCAGGCTCCGATCCTGGAAGGCCATCACGATCACCTCGTCGGTGAGCCTGATCGGGTCGGTCCAGCTGTAGGCCTCGCCCAGGCCGTCGCAGTCGACGTAGCGCTCCCGCTGCGGGAAGAGCCGGAGCCGGCGGTCCAGCAACGACATCGACTGGGCGTCGCCCTCCACGAAGAACGGGATGTCCGGTAAGGCGCCGGCCTCCGACTGGTTGGGGCAGCGCACACTGAAGCCGACCGTCTCCACGCCCCAGAACGGATTGGGCACCTTGATCCAGAGTTCGTTGGGGCTGGGCACGGTTGCTCCTTGAGCATAGCGCACGTTGGCTCCGACGCTGAGTCGCTGAGCGGTTGGTCAGGTCCTCGGGCGGAACTCGGTCAGCCAGAGGGCGTCGACCGCGCTCTGGGTGCCGTCCAGGCCGTCGCTGTTGTCGATCACCCAGCTGGCTAGCTCACGCTTGCGCGAGAGCGGCATCTGGGACTCGATCCGGGCCCGAGCCTCGGCCTGGTCGAGCCCGGATCGCTCTTGCAGCCGGAGCAGCTGGGTCAAGGGGTCGACCCAGACCAGGAGGGTGCCGTCAAACTCCCCCTGGCGGTCGGACTCGAAGAGGAGGGGGATGTCATAGACGACCAGGTTGGCGCCCGCCGCCTCCGCCTGGCTGATCTCCTGCCGGCTGAGTTCCAGGACTTTGGGGTGGACGATCGAGTTGAGCCGCTCTCGGGCTGACTCGTCCGAGAAGACCAGCTGGCCCAAGCGGGCCCGGTCGAGGGAGCCGTCGGCACGGAGCATCCCCTCGCCAAAGCGGTGGGCAATCTCCGCCAGGGCGGGGGTCTGCAAACCCACCGCCTGGCGGGCCAGCTGGTCCGCGTCAACGATCCACGCCCCCTTGGCGCTGAGCATCCCGGCCACCGTCGACTTGCCGCTGGCGATCCCCCCGGTGAGCCCGATGACCCGGCTCAAGCCGAGGCTCGGGAAGCGCTTTCTCCCTCCGCCGCCAGCCGCACGAAGCATTTGTCGGGGTCCAGGAGCCGCTCCAGACGGGTGCCCGGGGTGTGCACCCGCACGCCGGGCCGGGCCGGGACTCCAATTTCCCAGCCCAGACGGTAGAGCTCCCTCGCTTCGGCCAGGGTGGTCACCGTGGAGATGGCACTGCCGTCGGTCATCTGCAGGCTGGGGGTGCGGCTGCCGGGGTAGCCGAGGGCGACCTGACCGCCGCTCTCCAGCAAGAAGCTCAGCTCGGAGAAGGCCGGCTCGCCGAAGGGGGGCGGCTCTTCCGCCTCGACGACTTGGGCCAGGGAGGGGGCCTCACCCTCTTTGACCTGCTCTCGAACCTCCTTGCGGGCCTGGATGTGGCGCTGGCGCTCGCGGCGGCGAACCTCGGTCTGGACCGCGGCCGCGTCCTTGGCCAGCCGGGTGAGCCGGAGCTGGAATGGCGCCATCTGGTCGCGGATGCGGCGCTCGGCCGTCTCCACCATCTGGACCAGCTGCTGGAGCTGCTCGTCAGCGAGCCCGGCGAACTCCTCAGCCGGCGGGAGTGTGATCTCGGCAGCCTCCAAGGGCGCCTCGGGGTGGGCCACAGAGCTAGCCTACACAAGGCGGCAGTGCCCGTCCCATTGCAAGGGGAGGAGTTAAGACGGCTGATCAGGTCAGGCTCGAGCGCTCGGACAAGGTGGCCTGGATCACCATCGACCACCCACCCGCCAACGCCCTCAGCCAGGCGGTCCTGGACGGGCTGCGCTCGGCCTTCGCCGAGGTAGAGGGTGACTCCGCCCTGGGAGCCGCCGTGCTCACCGGCGCCGGGGACCGTTTCTTCGTGGCGGGGGCGGACATCNNGCTGACCCTGGAGATGGAGCGGCAGCGCTTCCCGATCGTGGCCGCCATCAACGGGTTCGCCTTGGGCGGCGGCCTGGAGCTGGCCATGGCCTGTGACCTCCGCCTGGCCAGCTCCAGCGCCAAGCTGGGTCAGCCGGAGGTCCGGCTGGGGATCATCCCCGGCTGGGGGGGCACCCAGAGGCTGCCTCGCCTGGTGGGCCGGGGGCGGGCGCTGGAAATTCTTCTCTCCGGCGAGCAGATTGGGGCGGGGCGGGCGCTGGAGCTGGGGGAATTCGACGGAGCGTTTCGCTCGGCCGACGCGCTGGAGGGGATCTCGGCGTTTTTGCAAAAGCGCCGGGCCGAGTGGTCGGGGCGATAGGAGCGCTGGTTGCCGACGTCCAGCCGGTCCTTGCCATCGCCAAAATGACCACTCCCTCGCCCCCGGCGAAGGGGGCACCCTCGCCAGATCCCAACTCCTCAGTGGGTGGCGCCCGCCAGCGCAAGGGCCCCTTCTGGATGGAGGAACCGCACTGGTTCTGGGCCCTCGCCGCGATCACCTTCCTGTTGGGCCTGGCCCTCTTCCTGCTCGCGGTGGGGTTCGACCGTCCGTGATCTGGCTCAATCCCGTCGCGCTCGTCCTGCTGAGCTTGGTTTCCGGATATCTGTTCATCCGGCGCCTCTGGCCGCTCTGGCGCTCGATGCGAGCCGCCCAGCCAGACCCCCGCCGAGACCACCTCAGGGAGCGACTACTCGGGCTGGTCGTGTTCGTGCTGGGTCAGCGCCGCCTCTTGCGGTGGCCGCTCAGCGGCCTCGCCCACCTCCTCATCTTCTGGGGTTTTGTGATCCTCAGCCTGGAGATCCTGCAGGCCGGGCTGGAGGCGCTGGTCCCGCCGCTCAACCTGGAGCAGCAGCTTTGGTGGGGGCCGGTGGCGTTCGCCGAGGACCTCTTCGCGGCGGCCGTCCTGACCGGGCTGGCGGTGGCGGCTCTGAACCGCTACGTCCTGCGCCCCAAGCGGTTTCAGGGGAGCCACCAAGGCGACGCCACCTGGATCCTGGTCCTGATCGCGCTGGTGATCCTGACTCAGCTCGGCCTCTACGCGACCCAGATCGCGGCCGGGACTGACCACCTGGTCAACCTGCGGCCGGTCTCGGCGGCGGTGGCCCAGCTCTTCGGCGGCGTCCACGGGGAGGGGATCTGGGCCTGGCACGAGTTCTTCCTCTGGGCCCATCTGGGGCTCATCGCGGGTTTCGGGGTCTACCTCGCCCACAGCAAGCACCTGCACATCCTCACGGCGGCGCCCAATGTCTTCTTCCGCAGCCTGGAGCCGCCGGGCCGGCACCTGCCCACCCTGGACATCGAGAAGGCCGAACATTTCGGGCTGGCCAAGGTGGACCAGCTCACNNGGCAAGCCGCTCTCGCCCAAGCTCTTCATCACCGACCTCCGCGATGGTTGGTACGCCAATGCGAGGGGGAAGGCGGCGCCGCCCAGCTTCTGGGCGGCCGAGGAAGGGATAGCTGCGGAGGCGGAGCCTCCCAAGGATGGCCAGCTGCTGGACTGGAGTGTGCTGGAGGAGACGCTCTGGTCCTGCACCACCTGCGGCGCCTGCGTCGAAGAGTGCCCGGTCCTGATCGAGCATGTGCCGGCCATCGTGGAGATGCGCCGCAGCCTGGTCCTGGAGGAGTCGCGGATCCCCAAGGAGGCGCGCTCGGCGCTGGAGTCGCTGGAGCAGCGCGGCAATCCGTTCGGGATGCCCGCCGATTCCCGGATGAACTGGGCGAAGGGGCTGGAGGTCCCGCTGATCGCCGACCACCCCGAGGCCGAGTATCTCTACTGGGTCGGCTGCGCCACCGCCTTTGACGAGTCCAACTGGCCGATCGCCAGGGCCACGGTGGCGATCCTGAAGGCGGCCCAGGTGAGCTTCGCGATCCTGGGCCAGGAGGAGATCTGCAACGGTGACCCGGCCCGGCGGCTGGGCAACGAATACCTGTTCCAGACCCAAGCTCAGCAGGTGGTGGAGAAGCTACAAGCGCGGTCGGTCCGCAAGGTGATCGCCAGCTGCCCCCACTGCTTCAACACGATGGCCCGCGAGTACCCGGACCTGGGCGGCAACTACGACGTGATCCACCACACCCAGTTGCTGGCCCAACTGTTGGACGAGGGCCGGATCCAGCTCAAAGAGCCGCTCAAGAACGGCGAGCTCACCTACCACGACCCCTGCTACCTGGGGCGCTGGAACGGCGAGTACGACGCCCCCCGACGGGTGCTCCAGGCCATCCCCGGGGCCAAGCTGGTCGAGATGAAGCGAACCCGGAACGAAGCCATGTGCTGCGGCGCCGGCGGCGGCCGGATCTTCATGGAGGAGAGCCGCGGCCCCCGGATCAACCGGGTGAGGGTGAAACAGGCGGAGGAGACGGGAGCCGGGACCGCCGCGCTGGCCTGTCCCTTCTGCGCCACCATGTTCACCGAGGGGATCCACTCTCAGGAGATGGCGATGGAGAGCCGCGACATCGCCGTCCTGGTCGCGGAGTCGATGGGACTGGAGTACCTACCCGCCGCGGATTGAGGGTGGGCCCACGTCCGCCCGGTGGTGGAACGGGGGCAACGCGGGCCAGCTTGTCATAATCGGCGGGTGGCGGCGGATTCAGGCCCGGCCGCGATCGACCACGTCGGCCTCGCCGTCGCTGATCTTGACGCGGCGACGGCCTTCTACCAGCGACTCTTGGGCGTCCCTCCCAGCCACCGCGAAGAGGTACCGCCGGACGGGGTCACCGCGGTGTTCTTTGATCTCGGCCCCTCCAGTCTGGAGCTGCTGGGAAGCACCAGGGCGGACTCGTCGGTGGCCCGCTTCCTGGAGCGACGGGGTGAGGGTCTGCACCACCTTGCCTACCGGGTCTCCGACATTGAGGCGGAGCTCGCTAGCTGGCGCGGACGGGGAGCCGAGCTGATCGACGAGCACCCGCGCCAGGGCGCCCGCGGGCGGCTGGTGGCATTCATCCACCCCAAGTCCGCGGGCGGGGTGCTGACGGAGCTCTGCCAGCTTGAGGACTCACCCAGTTGACCGCCGACTCTTCGCTGCCGAGGCCGGACGAGACCGAGTCCCAGCTCCCGCTTGAGCCCTGGTATGGAGAGGGCTCGCCCGAGCCGCCGCCCCCAGGCGAGCCGCCCTACACGAGGGGGCTGCGGCAAGATGGGTACCGGGGACGACTCTGGACCATGCGCCAGTACGCGGGCTTCGGCTCCGCCGCCTCCACCAACGAGCGCTTCCACTATCTCCTGGCCCGCGGCCAGACCGGCCTCTCGGTGGCCTTCGACCTGCCCACCCAGATGGGCTATGACTCGGATGCTCCTGAGGCAGTCGGGGAGGTCGGAAAGGTGGGGGTGGCGATCGACACCGTCGAGGACATGAAGGTCCTCTGCCGGGGGCTGCCCCTGGACAAGGTCACCACCTCGATGACCATCAACGCCCCGGCCAGTCTCCTGCTGCTGATGTATCAGCTGGCGGCCGAGTCGGACGGGATCGCCCCGGAGCTGCTCGGGGGCACGATCCAGAACGACATCCTGAAGGAGTACGTCGCCCGGGGCACTTACATCTTCCCGCCCCGGCCGAGCATGCGACTGGTCACCGACACCTTGATCTACTGCCACGAGCAGCTTCCCCGCTGGCACCCGATCTCGATCTCCGGCTACCACATGCGGGAGGCCGGGGCCACCGCTCCCCAGGAGCTGGCCTTCGCGCTCGGCGACGGGATTGCCTATGTCGAGGCGGCGCTCAGCGCCGGCCTGCAGCTGGAGGAGTTCGCGCCCCAGCTCAGCTTCTTCTTCAACGTGGGCAACGACTTCTTCGAGGAGGTGGCCAAGTTCCGGGCCGCCCGGGCGCTCTGGTCGGGGATCATGCGGGACCGCTTTGGAGCGCGCAGTGAGCGNNGGGGCCCAGTCGCTGCACACCAACTCCTTCGACGAGGCCCTCGCACTCCCCTCCGAGCAGGCGGTGAGCCTGGCGCTGCGCACCCAGCAGCTGCTGGCCTTCGAGTCGGGGGTTGCCCGGGTGACCGATCCGCTGGGAGGCTCCCACTTCGTGGAGGCGCTCACCGGCCAGCTGATCGAGGCGGCCTCCCAGCTCATCGCCGAGGTGGACCGCCGGGGCGGCGCGGTGGCCGCGATCGAGCAGGGGTTCTACCAAGACCAGATCCAGGAGTCCGCCTACCGTCACCAGCAGCTGGTCGAGAGCGGGGAGCGGGTGATTGTCGGGGTCAACCGCTTCCAGGACGAGCTGGCGGTCGAGGTCCCCATCCTCAAGGTCGACCCCGAGCTGGAGCGAGGGCAGCGGGACCGGCTCGCACGCCACCGCCAGCAGCGCGACGCGACCGCCGCGGAGCGGGCTCTGGGGCGGGTCGAGGAGGTCGCCGCGGGTACCACCAACCTCCTCCCGGTGATGCGCGAGGCGCTGCTGGCCGGGGCGACTCTCGGCGAGATCTGCCACCGGTTGCGCCAGGTGTTCGGGACCTTCCAGCCTCGCGCCTCCAGCTGAGCTGTCCCTGCTTGACCCCGCTCAGGCCCCGGGCCGGCTCCTCGACCGCACCCGCATCGAAGTCCCCAGAACGCTGGGATACGAGGCGTCGTGGTAGAGCTTGGCGGTCACCGGACGGCGTCCCATCGGTGCTCTCACGAAGAGCCAGGCCGCCGCGAGCGCTCCCAACGGTGGGCCGACCAGGTAGATCCAGAGCGATGCGTAGTGGCCGGAGAGCACGGCCGGTGCCAGGCTGCGGGCGGGATTCATGCTGCAGCCGGTATAGGGAGCGCCCCGCCACACCAGCAGCGCGATCACGATCCAGAGCGCCAGCGGCGTCCAGCGGGCGGTCCGAGCCGAGGAGGTGAACGCGAAGATGGCCAGAATCAGGATGGCCGTCAGCAAGGCCTCGATCCCAACGGCGGCCGCAGCGCTCACCCCTGGCTGGGGCGTGGTCCGTCCCTCCTGAACGGAGACCGCCACCTGGCCCCAGGCCAATCTGAGGGCCGCCACCCCAAGCAGAGCCCCGGTTAACTGGGACCCCAGGTAGCCGAGCAGATCGGAGCGGGAGACGTGGCCGCTCGACCAAAAGGCCAGCGTCACTGCGGGATTCAGGTGAGCACCACTGAGGCGCCCCAGCGGTGAGATCGCCACCAGGCTGCCCACTCCGGCGAAGAGCAGTCCCGTGATCAGCAGCCGGACCGAGCTGGAGGGGACCAGATTCAGCATGGGTGACCCCGTCCCGAAATCGAGGCAGACCGCGCTGAGTCCGCCGAGGGCCAGGATGCCGGTGCCCAGCCCCTCAGCCGCCCACTCAGACCAGTGCCATCCGTCCCGGGNNTGGTCGGGAACCGACCATCCGCCGGCAGATCGGCGAAGATGGCTACGTGTCCAAGCCCAAGCCGCGCCCGGCGGGGGAGGGCGCCGAGAGCCCGGCTGCCCGGCCGGGCAAAAGCGGCAGGCGGCCGCCGGGTGCTCCCAGCGCCAACGAGCGGCTGGTCAACCAGCTCCGCAAGCGTCGCCACGACGCGGTGCATCGGGGCGGCGAGCCGGAGCGAGTCCAGCGGAGCAAGGGCAAACTGACCGCCCGGGAGCGGGTCCGCCGCCTGCTCGATCCCGGTAGTTTCGTCGAGCTGGACGCCTTCGTAACCCACCGCTCCACCCAGTTCGACATGGCCGAGCGCCGGGCCATGGGCGATGGCGTCGTCACCGGTTACGGCCTGATTGGAGGTCGGCAGGTGTTCATCTTCTCCCACGACGCCTCCTTCATGGGGGGATCGCTGGGAGAAGCCTTCGCCGAGAAGGTGTGCAAGGTGATGGAGCTGGCCGAGCGCACCGGCTCGCCGGTGATCGGTATCAACGACAGTGCCGGCGCTCGGATCCAGGAGGGAGTGGTCTCGCTCGCCGGGTATGCCGACATCTTCTATCGGAACGTGCGCAGCAGCGGAGTGGTCCCGCAGCTGTCGATCATCGCCGGACCCTGCACCGGTGGGGCGGTGTACTCACCCGCCATCACTGATTTCATCTTCACGGTGCGCAAGTTGGGATACATGTTCATCACCGGACCGGACGTGGTGCGGGTCACCACCGGGGAAGAGGTCGACCAGGAGCAACTAGGTGGGGCGGACATCCACTCGCAGCGCAGTGGGGTTGCCCACTTCGAGGCGGATACCGAAGATCAAGCGTTTTCGCAAGTTCGTGAATTGCTGTCCTTCTTACCGCAGAACAGTTGGGAAGCACCGCCGGTGGTGGAGACCGCGGACCCCGCGGATCGCGCCGACATGGAGCTGCAGGAGATCATCCCCGAGAGTCAAAACATTCCGTACGACATGCGCGAGGTGATCACGCGTGTGGTTGACGATGGCCATTTCCTGGAAGTCCAGACACTGTTCGCTCCCAACTTGGTCGTCGGCTTCGCTCGCTTGGACGGTGAGAGCGTCGGGGTGGTGGCCAACCAGCCGCGACACCTGGCCGGCGCCCTGGACATCAATGCATCGGTCAAAGGCGCGCGATTTGTGCGCTTTTGTGATGCCTTCAACATCCCCCTGGTCACCTTCGTCGATGTCCCCGGATTCCTGCCCGGCACCGATCAGGAATACGGCGGGATTATTCGCCACGGTGCCAAGCTGCTCTACGCTTTCGCGGAAGCGACGGTCCCCAAGCTGACGGTGATCACNNCGCAAGGCCTACGGCGGCGCCTACGACGTGATGTGCAGCAAACACATCGGCGCCGACTACAACGTGGCCTGGCCGTCGGCCGAAATTGCGGTGATGGGCGCCGAGGGCGCTGTCCAGTTTTTGGGGCGGCAGCGGGTGGGCGAGGCGAAAGTCGACCGGGAAGCGCTGATCGCCGCCTACCGCGAGCAGTTCGCCAATCCCTATCAGGCGGCGGAGCGCGGCTATATCGACGATGTCATCGAGCCCCGCCACACCCGGCCCGCGCTGATCTCGGCACTGAGGATGGCGAGGACCAAGCAGGTGCCCGCACCCCGGCGGAGGCACGGCAACATCCCGCTCTGAGGGGGTTGGGCGAGCTGCCGCGCCGGCGCCTGCGGCTGTCCGCCCCGGCCCGGGACTTTGGGGTGGTCACCTAAACTGAGGCAGAAGAGGTGGTGGCCGGTCGCACCGGCCCACGGGAGGCGTCGGTGAAGCTGCTCGAGCATCAGGCCAAGGAGCGCCTGCGGGGCGTCGGGATCGAGTGCCCGACGGGGCGGGTCGCCCGCTCCCCGCAGGAAGCTGAGAAGGCGGCCCAGGAACTGGGTCCGGTGGTGATCAAGGCCCAGGTGCCGATCGGTGGTAGAGGCAAGGCGGGAGGGGTCAAGCTGGCCAAGACTCCGGCTGAGGCCCACGATGCCGCGGCGGCGATCCTGGGGATGGAGATTCACGGCTACAGCGTCCCCTCGGTGCTGTGCGAGGAGGCTCTGCAGATCGTCAAGGAGATCTACCTGGGCGTGACCGTGGACCGGGACC
This sequence comes from Candidatus Dormiibacterota bacterium, assembly GCA_003132265.1. GTDB lineage: Bacteria > Chloroflexota > Dormibacteria > Aeolococcales > Bog-877 > Bog-877. The sequence continues at coordinate 29,969 of PKXE01000096.1, forward strand.
GGAGATCGATGGTGGTGATCCTGTCCTTCGCCGGGGGGATGGAGATCGAAGAGGTGGCCGAGAACTCGCCGGAGAAGATCGCCAAGCTCTGGCCGGACCCGTTCGCGGGACCACAACCCTTCGAGATCCGTGAGCTGGTACTCCGGGCGCTCGAAGCCGTCGGCGGTGACGAGACCCTGCCCAAGGGCCGCTACCTCGCCGAGCTGGTCCCGGTGGTCCAACGCCTTTTCCAGCTGTCGCAACAGCTCGATGCCAGCCTCTGTGAGATCAACCCGCTGGTGGTCACCCAGTCGGGCCAGGTGATCGCCGGTGACGCCAAGATCGAGATCGATCAGAATGCCGAGTTCCGCCACCACGACCTGGTGCGAGAGCTCGGCCCCGATGCCTCCGCCGCCACCAGTGGGGACGACCCCCTGGAGGTCGAAGCCCGCCGCCGAGGGCTCACTTACGTCCACCTGGGCGGAAACGTTGGGATCATCGGGAACGGCGCCGGACTGGTCATGAACACCGTGGACCTGGTGAAGCAGCAAGGGGGCTCGCCGGCCAACTTCCTGGACATCGGCGGCGGGGCCAAGGCGGAGGTGGTGAAGCAGGCCCTGGAGATGCTGCTCCTAGACCCCGCCGTGAAGGGGGTCTTCGTCAACATCTTCGGGGGGATCACCCGGGGCGACGAGGTGGCCAGGGGCCTGATTAGCGCTCGTGATGAACTGGGGCTGACGCTGCCCCTGGTGGTCCGGATGACCGGCACCAGAGAGGAGGAGGGACGCCAGCTGCTGGAGGCGGCAGGGATCACTCCGGCGGAATCGGCCCCCGAGGCGGCTCGCAAGATCGTGGACTTGGTCGGCGTCCAGGGAGGCGCCTGACTTGAGCATCCTGCTCAATCGCAACTCCAAGGTCTTGGTCCAGGGGATGACCGGGAGCGAGGGCTCCTTCCACACCCAAGAGATGCTTGACTTCGGCACCCCGGTGGTGGCCGGGGTTTCACCCGGCAAGGGGGGCAGCCGGCACCTGGGCCTGCCCGTCTTTGACACCGTCACGGAGGCGGTCGACGCCACCGGAGCCGACACCGCCGGGGTCTTCGTGCCGCCCGCGTTCGCTGCCGACGCGATCATGGAGGCGTCCGCGGCCGGGATCCCCCTCGTGGTCTGTATCACCGAGCTGATCCCGGTGAACGACATGATCCGGGTGCGGGCCTTCATTGATCCAAGGGGCACGAGGCTGATCGGCCCCAACTGCCCGGGACTGATGTCCCCCGGGGAGCGCGCCAAGGTGGGGATCATCCCCAACCACATCGCCAACCCCGGCCGGATCGGCGTCGTATCTAGGTCCGGCACCTTGACCTACGAGATCATCCAGGCGCTGGCTCGCGCCGGCTATGGGCAATCGACCTCGGTCGGGATCGGCGGAGATCCCGTCTTGGGGCTGAGCTTCTCCGACGTGCTGCAGCTCTTCGCGGAGGATCAGGAGACCGACTTGGTGGTGCTCGCCGGGGAGATCGGGGGCTCGGATGAGGAGCGGGCCGCGGAGCTGATCGGTAGGGGCTACCCCAAGCCAGTGGTGGGTTTCATCAGCGGCCGGAGCGCCCCGCCCGGCAAGCGGATGGGCCATGCCGGGGCGATCATCAGCGGGACCACCGGAAGTCCCACCTCCAAGGTGGCCGCGCTCCACCACGCGGGCGTCGAGGTCGCCGACACCATCGAGGAGATCGTCGAGCTGGCGCGTGAGCGGCTGGGCGCCGCTGTGAGCTCCTAGATGCCGATGGGGCTGAGCTTTGAGCTGAGTCCTGAGCAGGTGGCGATCCGCGACACCTGCCGGGAATTCGCGAGCCAGGTGGTGGCCCCGCAGGCGGCGGAGTGGGACCGGCGCGAGGAGTTCCCCTACCCACTGGTGTCCCAGATGGCGGAGTTGGGGCTCTTCGGGCTGCCGTACCCCGAGTCGGTGGGCGGGGCCGGCGCTGACTTCATCAGCTATCTCCTGGCCTTGGAGGAGATCGCTCGGGCTGACGCCGCCCTGGCGATCACCCTGGAAGCGGCGGTCTCTCTGGGGATCGCGCCGATCTTCCACTTCGGGACTGACGCACAGAAGGAGCGCTACCTTCCAGATCTCTGCGCCGGGCGCAAGCTGTGGGCCTTCGGGCTGACCGAGCCCGAGGCGGGCTCGGACGCGGGAGGAACCAAGACCAGGGCCCGGCGCGAGCAAGAGCAGTGGGTGATCGACGGCTCCAAGTGCTTCATCACCAACTCCGGGACCGACATCAGCACCGGGGTGACCATCACCGCCGTCACTGCCGAGGAGGGAGGCCGCAAGCGGATCAGCGCCTTTCTCATCGAGCGGGGCACGTCCGGGTACGAGATCGCCGCCCCCTACCGCAAGCTGGGCTGGCACGCCAGCGACACGAGGGAGCTGAACTTTGCTGACTGCCGCATTCCCGAGGCCCAGCTGCTGGGGCGGGAGGGGGGCGGCCTGGGGCAGTTCTTCAAGAGCCTGGAGGCGGGCCGGGTGGCTATCGCGGCCCTCGCCGTGGGCCTAGCCCAGGCCTGCCTCGACGCCTCGCTTAGCTATGCTCAGCAGCGCCGCCAGTTTGGGCGGCCGATCAGCCACTTCCAGGCGATCCAGCTCAAGCTCGCCGATATGGCGACCCAGATCGAGCTGAGCCGGCTGATGGTCTGGCGGGCGGGACTTCTGATCAACCAGGGGCAACCCGCCGGCAAGTTCGCCGCCATGGCCAAGGTGCACGCCTCGGAGACGGCCACCTGGTGCGCCAACCAGGCGGTGCAAATCCACGGCGGGGCGGGGTTCATGGAAGACCTGCCGGTGGCGCGCTACTACCGCGACGTGAAGATCAACGAGATCGGAGAGGGCACCTCGGAGGTGCAGCGGCTGATGATCGCCTCCCACCTGCTGGGGCTGGGCGGATCGGTCTCGAAGCTGCTGGACCAGGACCGCAACTGAGCCCTGGGGGCATCGCCAGCCGGGTATACGATGGGTTCGTGAGTGATCGCGACCCGATGATCGTGGCGGCGGCCCGCACCCCCTTCGGCAAGCTCGGCGGCTCGCTGAGCTCGGTCCTGGCGGTGGATCTGGGGGCCCACGTCATCAGGGCCGCCCTGGAGCGCGCCGGGGTGGCTCCGGACGAAGTGGACCAGTGCATCATGGGCACCGTGATCACGGCCGGCCAGGGCCAGATCCCGGCCCGGCAGGCGGCCCTCAAGGCCGGCATCCCCTCGCGGGTGTCCTCGCTCACCGTAAACAAGGTCTGCGCCTCCTCTCTGAAGGCGGTCAACCTGGCAGCGCTCCTGATCAAGGCCGGCGAGGCCGAGGTGGTGGTGGCCGGCGGCATGGAGTCGATGTCCCAGGCCCCCATGCTCCTGCCCGGGGTCAGGCGCGGGGTGCCGATGGGGAACCTGACCCTCTATGACTCGATGCTCTGGGACGGCCTCACCTGCCCGATTGACAACGTGCCCATGGGTGAGCACGGCACCAAGGTCGCCGCCGAGCTGGGGGTCAGCCGAGAGGAGCAGGACCGCTACGCGCTGCTCTCGCAGCAGCGCTACGAAGCGGCGCGGGAAAAGGGCCTGATCGCGGAGGAGCTGGCGCCGATCGAGGTCGCCGCCAAGTCCGGGCCGTTTCTGGTGGACAAAGATGAGCAGCCCCGGCCCGATACCACCATCGAGAAGCTGGCGGCGCTGCGGCCGATCTTCGGTGGTCCCGATGGCAGCGTGACCGCCGGTAATGCCCCCGGAATCAACGATGGCGCGGCCGCGATCGTGATCATGAGCCGGGCCCGGGCCCGGGCCCTCGGGGTCGAGCCGTTGGCCCAGTGGCTGGGCTACGGGGAGTCGGCGGCGGACCATCCCTACTTAGCCACGGTTCCCGCCACCGCCCTGGCCCAGGCGCTGGGCAAGAGCGGTGGCGGGCTGACCGCCGCCGACCTCAAGGTGGTCGAGATCAACGAAGCATTCGCCTCGGTGGCGATCACCAGCGCGCGGATGCTGGAGCTCGACTTGGACCAGGTGAATCCCAACGGCGGCGCCATCGCGGTCGGCCATCCGCTCGGCGCCTCCGGGGCCCGGATCCTGGCCGCCTGCGTCATGGAGCTCCGCCGCCGCGGTGGCGGGCCGGGGGCGGCAACGATCTGCTCCGGGACCGCCCAGGGTGAGGCGACCCTGGTCGAGGTGGCCTGAGCCGGCCGCGTCCCATGAAGGTGCTGTTCATTGCCGGCTTCGCTCCAATCAGCCGCGAGGTGGAGGTCTCCCAGCGCTTCTACCGCGAAACCCTCGGCCTGGACTTCGAGGGTGGGGAGGGCGACTATCGCTTCACCGAGAAGCTCGGCGTCAGGCACTTTGCGGTCTGGCCGCTGCGAGAGGCGGCCCGCACCTGCTTCGACCGCGATGAATGGCCGTCAGACGTACCCGTCCCTCAGGCCACGGTGGAGTTCGAGGTGGCTGACGTGGAAGCCGCGGCTGCCGAGCTGCGGCAGGGGGGCTTCCAGCTGATCCATGGGGCCCGGACGGAACCGTGGACTCAGGTCACGGCCCGGCTGCTAAGCCCGGAGGGACTGCTGGTGGCGGTGTGCNNCGTCAGTCGGCTCGTCCAGGCGGGAGCCGGCCCAACCCGCATTTGGTCCCTCCATTCCTCTCCACCTCCCGACCTACAATCAACCGTGACTGGCGGCTTTGGCCCCATGCGGAGGATGGTCGATGGCAACTGAAGTTAGGGAAGACCGGCAAGCCATCCAGGCCTCCGTGCGCGAGCTGGCCCAGGCCAGGATCGCGCCCCGGGCCGCCGAGATCGATCAAACCGCTGAGTTTCCCTGGGACGTGGTGGAGATGTTCCGCCAGCAGGACATCTTCGCCATCGCCTTCGCGCCCGAGTACGGCGGCCTTTCGGGGTCCGCGCTGACCCTGGCGATGGCGGTGGAGGAGATCGCCAAGGCCTGTGCGACCTCGGCCCTGCTACTGGCGGTTCAGGGCCTGGGCGGATATCCGATCCTCCTGGGAGGGAGTGAGGAGCAGAAGCGGGAGTTCCTGCCCGAGCTGGCCAGCGGCCGCAAGCTGGCCGCCTACGCCCTCAGCGAGCCCGACGCCGGTAGCGACCCGGCTTCCATGAGCACCAGGGCCCGGCGTGACGCTGACGACTACGTCCTGGACGGCGTCAAGACCTGGATCACCAACGGCAGCGTCGCCGACCTGATCGTGGTCTTCGCGGTTACCGACCCGGACCAGGGGACGAAGGGCATCTCCGCCTTCCTGGTCGACGGCGACAGCGAAGGCCTGCAGCGCAACCGGATCCACGGAAAGCTGGGGATCCGGGGAAGCGACACGGCCGAACTGGTCTTCACCGGCTGTCGGGTTCCCGCTAGTCGGCGACTGGGTGCCGACGGCGACGGCTTCAAGATTGCGATGGGGGTCCTCGACCGGTCTCGGCCGCAGATCGCCGCCCAGGCCCTGGGCATCGCCGCTGGTGCGCTGGACCAGGCGGTCCAGTACGCCCAGCAGCGCCGCCAGTTCGGCCGGCCGATCGCCGAATTTCAGGGCATCCAGTTCATGCTCGCGGACATGGCCACCCAGGTCGAGGCGGCCCGCTGTCTCACCCACGAGGCCTGCCGGGCGGTGGACGCTCGCGACCCCCAGATGACCCTGCTGGCCGCCATGGCCAAGCTGACCGCCTCGGATGCGGCCATGAAGGTGACCACGGACGCGGTCCAGGTGCTGGGTGGCTCCGGTTACATCAACGAGTTCCCGGTGGAGCGGATGATGCGCGATGCCAAGATCACCCAGATCTACGAGGGGACCAACCAGATCCAGCGGCTGGTGATCGCCAAGCGGCTGATGGCCTGAGCGGCCTAGATCGCGGACGGCTGCATCGCCGGGGGATGCACGCTGGTAGGATGTAGCGGGCCATGTATTTGGGAGGGTCTGGCCCGCCTCCAGTTCGGAGAGGTGCATCTTGAAGCAACCTGGTCGGCCCAGCTGGAGAGACCCCGGGCTGCTGGTGCTGTCCACTCTCGTTGAGGGACCCCGGCACGGCTACTCGATCGTGCAGGAGGCGCGCAAGCAGGCCGGGATCACCCTGGGCCCCGGGACCCTCTACGGCGCGCTCGCGCGGCTGGAGTCCTACGGATTGGTGGAGAGTCTTCCTGTGGAGGGCCGGCGCCGTCCCTATCGGCTCACCGACAAGGGCCGCCAGGCATTGGAAGCCCAGCTGGACGCCATGGCTAGATTCTTGCGGGTGAACGGGCACATGGAGGAGCGGGGCCTGGTCACCCCCCTGCCGAGGGCATCCCGGACGGCGTGAGCACCAAGCTGCCCCGCCGCCACCGGATCCTGCTGGCGCTCTACCCACCCAGCTTTCGCGAGCGGTATGGGGACGAGCTGGGGGCCCTGGTCGAGGACGCGTTGCCCGCCCCCCGGGTAGCCCTCGACCTGGCGCTCGGCGCCGCGAGGGCCTGGATCGAGCCCACGTTCGGGGGAACCCCGGGGCAGCGGCAGCGGGACCGCATGCTGGCCACCATCCTCACCGTCTTCTGGTCGTGGTCGCTGGTCCTGCTGGCCTTTGCCGCGTTCAGCAAGATGGTGGACGATCCGCCAGTCCGGGGGCTGCGGGTGCCGCTGGTCCACGCCGCCTTCCAGGTGTCTTCGGCGTCTATGGACGTGGCGACCGGGCTGATCGGGCTGGGCGCGCTCAGCTACTGGGGGTTGATCGCCGTGACAGCCCGCCGTGAGCACGGGCTGCGTAACCTTCTCCCCGCCACTATCCCGATTGGGGCCGGACTGGCCTGGCTGGTGGTGAGTTGGGGGGCGACATGGGGGCTACTCCACTTCGCCGTCGGCCACCGGCTGCCCCTGCTTGCGGCGGTCGGTCTGGTCGTGCTCCTGCTGGCCTGGGCGCTGGCCTCGGTCGCTCTGGCGCCGATTTGCTGGGTGAGCATCGCGGTCGCGATGCGCCGGGCCGGCCTGAGCGTGAGGCTGCTCCGGCCCGGGCTGATCGGAGCGGTGGCGGCGGCGGTCTGTCTGGTGGTGGTCGTGGTCTCGATGGCGATCACCGTCGCCTCACTGCGAGGCCCCGGTGGTCTGGCGCCCACGGTGGAGAACGTGCTGCTTGGATCCTGTGTCGTGCCCTTCGCAGCCGCGGTGACGGGGGTCGGCCTCATCTCGGGCCGGCGCGGATTGCGGGCCGATCGGGAGGCCTCCACTGCGCCTCCTGCGCCCGGGCCAGTCGAGGTGGGGACCCGGCCACCCAGTTCCTGACGACGGAGTTTCTGGTGGGCCCACCTGATGA
>PKXE01000096.1:37269-44720 GCA_003132265.1 Candidatus Dormiibacterota bacterium
AGGAGCCTCGTGGGCCGGCGCTACCGACCGAGGCCGGCTGGGCCCACGGTGCGGGGCCGGGTAGTAGACCCGACTCGCCACTGACTGCGCGTTGGTCCTGGCATCTCTACGCGCTGCGCGTGCCGGGGGCAAACTCCCACGTGGTCGGTTCGCTGCAGTCGCGGCACCCGGGGAACGTCTCGCGCTCCAAAGGATGATCGCGACCGAGTGCGCGTGCGGAGTCACGTTCCGATCGGTGCCAGATTGTGGGACCAGGGTTCCTGTCCCGGTCATGTCAAGACCTCCAGAGTGATTGTCGACGGCATGTGCGCACCCTAGCAAAGGCGATAGAAAGATGCATCTTTTGCTGGTGAACTCGCGCTCAGCATTTGCTCAGGCTGAGAGTTGGCTCAGTCTCGGAGAGCTGAGTTCGCTCCCGCCATGGGGCAACTGCGCGACCCGAAGATTTGTTGCGCCACGCGGCCCGTGCCGGTTCCGGCGTTGATGTCCCAGTGCTGACCATGGCCGGAGTACGCTCCTGACTTCGCGGTGGCAAACTAAGCACACTCCCAGCCTGGGAATGTACTCAGGCACGTATTTCGGCCCGGGTCGGAGTGGTGNNCCTGCGCGGCGGTGAGCTGCCCGCTTTCTTCTCGCGAGGGCCCGGTCGCCGCCTCACTACCTACCATGGTTCGCCGTGGAGATTGACCGGCTTCTTGAGGGCGATACCCGGACGTTGGCGCAGGCCATCTCGGCGATCGAGACCCGCCAGCCGGGAACCGGGGACCTGATCCAGGAGCTCTTCGCCAGGCGCGCGGGCGCGGGGAGCCCCTCGACCCAGATCGTCGGTTTGACCGGACCGCCCGGCAGCGGCAAGAGCACTCTCGCGGACACGCTGACCATGCTCTGGCGAGCTCAGGGGCGCCGAGTCGCCGTCCTGGCGGTGGACCCCAACAGCCCCTTCACCGGGGGCGCCATCCTCGGCGACCGAGTCCGGATGCAGCGGCACGCTCTCGACCGGGGCGTCTTCATCCGCAGCATGGGCGCCCGCGGCCACCTGGGGGGCGTCGCCCTGGCCACTAGGGGGGCGGTTCGCCTGCTGACCGCTTTGGGGTGGGAGATGGTGCTGGTGGAGACCGTTGGGGTGGGCCAGTCGGAGCTCGAGATCTGCGAGATCGCCGATTCGGTGGTGGTGGTCACCACCCCCGCCGCGGGCGATGGGGTCCAGGTGATCAAAGCTGGGATCACCGAGATCGCCGACCTGTTCGCCGTCAACAAGGCGGACCTGGCCGGGGCGGACCGGGTGGTCCGCGAGTTGCGCGACCTGGTCCGGGCCCCCCGCGAGGAGGGTGTCTGGCGGGTGCCGGTGATCCCCACCGTGGCTGCCACCGGCGCTGAGGGGGTGGCTGAGCTGGCCGTGGCCCTGGACCAGCACCGCGCCCACCTGGTCGCCACTGGGGCCCAGCAGTCTCGAGTGGAGCGTCGGCTCCGAGACGAGGTGGTGGAGCTGGTCGGCGCCGCCGCCACCGACTTCGCGCGCCGGCTCTTGGCCGACCCCGAGCTCAAGCTGCTGCCGGAGGACGTCCAGTCCGCCAACCCAGAGCAGGCCGCGGAGGCCATCCTGCGACGTCTGGCCGCCGAGGAGAGCAAGATTGAAGCTGCGAACCGCGATCCGGCGGTGGACCACCGGAGGAGCGAGTGATGTTGGATCAGCAGTTGGCGACCATGGTCGATGATGAGGTCGCCCTGGAGCGCTGGGCCCAGCGGTACCGGGCCTCCAGCCTGCGGGGGGCGCAGCCGGGAGCCCGGCCGATTCCCGAGACCCTCTCCGGACTTCCGGTGGATCCCCTCTACACCCCCCAGTCGCTTCGCGGCCAGGACTATGCCCGCACCATCGGCTACCCCGGTGAGTTCCCCTACACAAGAGGGGTCTACCCGTCGATGTACCGGGACAAGCTCTTCACCATGCGCCAGTTCGCCGGCTTCGGCAGCGCCGCCGAGACCAACGAGCGCTATCGGTTCCTACTGGCCGAGGGGCAGACCGGCCTCTCGGTGGCGTTCGACCTGCCCACCTTGATGGGACGGGACTCCGACGACCCGGAGGGCCAGGGAGAGGTGGGCCGGTGCGGGGTCGCCATCGACTCCCTGGAGGACATGGACCAGCTGATGGCGGGGATCGATCTGGCCAAGGTCACCACCTCGATGACCATCAACTCCCCGGCGGCGGTGATGCTGGCGATGTACGTGGCTGTGGCCGAGCGCCGGGGGGTGCCGGTGGAGCTTTTGGGAGGCACGCTCCAGAACGACATCCTGAAGGAGTACATCGCCCAGAAGGAGTACATCTTTCCCCCCGAGCCGAGCCTGCGGCTGGTGACCGACGTCGTCGCCTTCTGCGCCCGCAACATCCCCAAGTGGCACCCGATCTCCATCTCCGGGTACCACATCCGGGAAGCGGGATCGACCGCGGTCCAGGAGTTGGCCTTCACCTTGGCCGACGGATTCGCCTATGTGGAGGCGGGGGTTCGGGCAGGCTTGGAGGTGGACGAGTTTGCGCCCCAGCTCAGCTTCTTCTTCAACAGTCACGTCGACTTCTTTGAGGAGGTGGCCAAGTACCGGGCGGCCCGGAGGATTTGGGCGAGAAGGATGCGGGACAACTACGGGGCGCGCGATGAGCGCTCCTGGCTGCTCCGGTTCCACACCCAGACCGCCGGCTGCTCGCTCACCGCCCAGCAGGTGGAGAACAACGTCGCCCGCACCGCCCTGGAGGCGCTGGCCGCGGTGCTGGGAGGCACCCAGTCGCTGCACACCAACGCCATGGACGAGGTCTTGGCCCTGCCCACCGCCAAGGCGGCTCAGATCGCGCTCCGGACCCAGCAGATCATCGCGTTTGAGACGGGAGTCACCGCCACCATTGATCCCTTGGGAGGGTCCTACTTCGTGGAGGACCTCACCAACCGGATGGAGATGGAGGCCGAGGCCTACTTCACGGAGATCGATGCCCGGGGCGGGGTGCTCGCCTGCATCGAGTCCGGCTTCTTCCAGAGTGAGATCGCCGACGCCGCCTTCCGCTACCAGGAGCAGCTCGACCGGGGGGAGCGGATCGTGGTCGGGGTCAACGCCTTCACCTCCGACGACGGGGACGCGCCCCCGCTGCTGCACATCGACGGGGCGGTCGAGACTGACCAGATCGCTCGGCTTCGGCAGGTTCGCTCGGAGAGGGACGGCGAGGCAGTGGGCAACCGCCTGGAGGAGCTCCGGCTGGCGGCCGAGGGAACTGAGAACCTGATGCCCAGGATCATCGACGCCGTCAGGGCGCTGTGTACCGAGGGCGAGATCACCTCGACCCTGGCGGGCGTCTTCGGCGGCTACCGGGAGCCGGCCGTCTTCTAGCGCTGGGCTTCGGTCAGGTGGGGGGCCTCTTCTTCGCCGAGAAGCGCTGCAACCAGGCCTCCGTGTCGCGGCCGGACGGCCTGGGCTTCTCCTCGCGCTCGCCCGGCTCCGCGGCACCGCCCCGGCTCGGCTCAGCGGGGTTGCGGGGATCAATCTTCTGGATCAGCGCCTGCCCGCCGATCGTCGAGCCGCCCTCAGTGCGAACCAGATCCCGCAGCGCGCGGTCGCTGGTCGCCACCACCGCCCCGATCCCCCCGTGGACCGCCTGGGTCACCAGCTCCAGGATCCTCTCGTCGGCGCTCTGGCCCGGGTCGGGATACAGCACCCGTACCCCCCTGGTGCTGGACGGGCCGGCAGGGGGAGGGGGACCGTCGAAGACGAAGGTGAGCTGGTCATAGACCGCGCGCAGCGGGGACTGGGTCGCGGTTTCCACCAGGAGCCTCTGGGCGCCGGCGTGGTCCTTGCGGAGCAGGCACAAGCGACTGCGCGGCCAGGCCCAGGCGATATTGGTCCCGTCCACCATCAACTCGGTCTTAGCCATGAGCCGGCCCTCAGTCGGGCCGCGCTGGCTGGGGTGGGGCACTGTCCGCCGCCAAGTGGGCGGCATGATCCCGGGACTCGAAGTCGACCAGCTGGTCCGCCAGCTCTTCCAGCCGCCGACGCAGCGCGTGGTCCAGGCGGCCGAGTCGGCGGGACGAGGGGTCGATCCCGAAGGCCGCCCCGGCCAAGCCTCCGCCGAGGGCCAGCGCCCCTTGGTTGGGCTGCTCCTGGTTCTCCAGCTCCTGCAGCACTCCGTCCAGATCGGTGGCCGCGGCGAGGGCGTGGACGGCCTGGCTGAGCACTGCCACGGCGTCGTCCCCGGACTCCGGCCACTCACCGCTGGTGGGGTGGCGGAAGGCCCGGGAGAGCCGCAGCGGTACCTCCTCCCGCAGCGCCTGGGCAACCCGCGCCAGGCTCTCCTCCAACCCCCTGGTCAGCAGGTCCCGAGCCAAAAGGCAGCTGCCGACCGTCGCCATCCGGGAGGTGAGGTTGCTGTGGGTGACGGATGCGCTCTGGTTCGCCCAGCGCTTCAGCAGTGCCCCGTCCTGGCGCGCCGCGATCGCCAGGGGGAGGGCCCGCGCCAGCGGCCCATCTCCGCTTCTCTCCGGCACCACCCGGGCGGTGGCCTCGGCCAGCCCCTCAGCGGGAAACCCCTCCAGGTAGAGGCGCAGCGCCTGCGCACTGATCGACCCGGGGTGTGGGCTGGTGGCGGGTTCGAGCCTGGTCCAGCGTTCCAGGAGCAGCTCCGGCTCGAGACCTCCCCGCCCCACCACCGACTCGCCCAGCTCCAGCGCCAGGCTGGTGAACCCCAGAGTTCCTGCAATCGACTCCCCGCAGGCCATCCCCAGCAGGATCCCGCGCGACCGTCGGCGCAACTCGTCCTCGGAGATGGTTGGAAGTTCCACCTCTCGAATACTGCAGCCTGGCCAACTCGCCGTCTTGTCGAGAGACGTCTGATCGGTTATCTTCTGGGGCAACGGCGCTGACGGAGATGAGTAGCGAGACAACCCCGGGCCAAGAGAGCCGCCGGCAGCTGAGAAGGCGGACCCGGGCGCTCGTGAACGACCCTCCCGAGCTGCGAGGAACAACGGCCCCGGCCAACTAAGCCTCGCCGACCTGCCCCCGTTAGCGGGCCAGAGGCCCCGGCGTTGGCCGGAGCGAAGCGCGGTGGCACCACGGGACCCCTCCCGTCCGCACTCCCAGGGCTATCTGTCGGGAGGTGCCAGTTGACCAGGGTCTGGTCGCACCGTCTTCGGGAGGCTGTCGGTCAGCGGGTGGAGCTGGCGGGCTGGTTGCACCATCAGCGCCGGCTGGCGCAGGTGAGCTTCGTCTTGGTGCGCGACGCCCGGGGGATCAGCCAGGTGGTGGTGGAAGAGGCTGAGCTGAGAGCGGAACTGGCGAGCTGGCCGCCGGAGACGGTGCTGCGGGTAGAGGGCGAGGTGGTGGCCGTGCCGCAGGCTCCTGGANNTCAGCTGGCGCCATCCCCACCAGCGGGCTCTGGGTCGGGTCGCCGCGGCGGCCGTGTGGGGCTTCCGCTCCGCTTTCGATGAGCAGGGATTCGTTGAGATCCAGACCCCCAAGCTGGTGGCATCCGCCACCGAGGGCGGCGCCAACGTCTTACCGGTCCAATACTTCGGACGGCGCGCCTTCCTGGCCCAGAGCCCCCAGTTCTACAAGCAGACGATGGTGGGGGTGTATGAACGGGTCTACGAGACGGCGCCCGTTTTCCGAGCCGAGCCGCATGACACCGCCCGCCACCTGGCCGAGTACTTCTCCCTGGACGCCGAGATGGGCTTCATCACCGACCACCGCGATGTCATGGCCCTCTTGCGAGAGGTCCTGGCCGCGATCTTCGCCGCGGTGGCGGAGCGCGCGGCGGAGGCCGTCGAGGTGCTGGCCCTGCGGCTGCCGGAAGTACCGTCCGAGATCCCCAGCATCCATTTCCAGGACGCTCAAGAGCTGATTGAGCGAGCGACCGGGGAGCCGGTCGCGGGAGAAACCGACCTGGCGCCCTCACACGAGCGTTTGCTGGGCGCCTGGGCCGAGCGCGAGTTCCAGTCCGAGCTGCTCTTTGTGGTCGGCTATCCGATGGTCAAACGGCCTTTCTACACCCACCCTGATCCCGAGCGGCCCGAATTCTNNCTTCCAAGGGTACCTGCAGGCCTTCCGGTATGGGATGCCGCCTCATGGCGGCTTCGCCATCGGCTTGGAGCGGTTGGTGGCGCGTCTGGCCGGGATGCCGAACGTGCGTCAGGTGACCTTGTTCCCCCGCGACCTCCATCGGCTGGAACCCTAGGCTGTCGAGTCGGTGCCCCGCTGGCCGGCGATGGAGGCGCCACTGCTTTCATCCCAGGAATAACCGGCGCGAGAAGTACAACTAGACTGGGGCCATGAGCGCGAGGCCGGTGCGGATCTTGACCGCCAAGGTGGGCCTTGACGGGCACGATCGAGGGATCAAGATCATCTCGCGGGCCCTCCGGGACGCCGGGGCGGAGGTGATCTACACCGGACTCCACCAGACCCCGGCGCAAGTGGTGGAGGCGGCGATCCAGGAGGACGTCGACGGGATCGGGATCTCGCTGCTCTCGGGGGCCCACATGACGCTCTTCCCCGAGGTGCTGCGACTGCTCCGCGAGCGGGGCGGTGCGGACATCGTGGTCTTCGGAGGGGGGATCGTGCCCGCTGACGATGCCCTTCAGCTGAAGCAGCTGGGGGTCGACGAGGTCTTCACCCCGGGGACCAGCATCCGGGTGATCGTGGAGTACGTGGAGCGCCGCTTCGGGCTGGAGAAGGTAGGCGCCGGGACCCGCTGATCCCCGGATTTGGTACGATCCGGCGGCTTTCGCCGATCTGATTAGAGGTCGGTGTCCGGGGCCGGGGATCGTTGGTGGAGGCTCATGGATTTCACGCTTGAGGTGGCGCCGCGCACGACCGTGGGTCGGCACGTCTCCGGCCTGCGCCGTCAGGGGTTGGTCCCCGGCATCATCTACGGTCACTCGGTCAAGCCCCTCACCGTCGAGATTCCCGGCAAGGACTTCGCCAAGATGTTCCACCGCGCCGGCCGCAGCCATCTGCTGCAGCTGAGAGTTGAGGGGGAGCGCGTCGCTCGCCCCGTCTTGATCAAGGAGCTCCAGATCAATCCCCGCACCGCCGAGCCGGTCCACGTGGACTTCTTCCAGGTCAACCTGCTGGAGAAGCTCACGGTCCAGGTCCCGGTGGTGCTGGTCGGCGAGGCGCCGGCGACCAAGTTCAACGCCGGAGAGCTGCTTCACCTGATCCACCAGCTGGAGGTGAGCTGCCTTCCCGACGCCATTCCCGGCGAGATCGACATTGACGTCTCCGGGCTGGCTGAGATCGACGACGCGGTGCGGATCTCCGAGGTCCAGCTGCCCGAAGGGGTGGAGCTGGCGGCCGCCCTCGATCCTGACGAGGTGATCGCCAAGATCGCTGCTCCCAGGGTTCAGGAGGAGGAGGCCGCACCGGAGGCGGAGGAGGGTGCCGAGGTCGCCGCCGAGGGCGAGGCTCAGGCGGAGTCCGAGTCC
>PKXE01000042.1 GCA_003132265.1 Candidatus Dormiibacterota bacterium
CCCAGTAGGCGCCGATCCCCGCCGAGGGGGTGTAGTCACTGGGCACCTTGATGTCGAACTGGACCCACTGCCCGTTGAAGAGCGAACTGCCACCACTACCCGTCTGAACCACTGCCGAGGCGCCCACACCCGAGGTCCCGGCGCGGAACGTGTAGGTTGGACTTGAGCCGTCGCTCGGAGTGATATCGGACCCCGAAACTGAGCCGGCCTCGTAGGCTGCCAAACTGGTGCCGACGTTGTCTGCCGATGGCTTGCCATCACTATTGGTCGCCAGGGTCGCGTATCCGGTCGGATAGGTAGTCGGTGGCCCGGTGGGAGNNGTGCCGTTGACGTCACCCGGATCGAACACTCTGACCGCGAGGGTCTTGCCCGCATATTCGGAGGGCAGGTTAAAGAGCGGCACCTGGAAGGAGCTGCCATTGATGGGTGTGTAGATGCACATGTCGGCCATGGCCGAGACGGTGCACGCCGCCGTGCAGGTCCCTGTGCCGCCAGTAGGGGTAACCACCTGCAGGGCATAGGCGTCGTGAGCCAGGGGGTATCCGTCCGGCAGGGTGTTACTGTCCTTCGTCGGGGTGGGCCCAGAACTGCTGGTGTTGATCGGGCTCCCGTTCCAAGCGAGCGTGTCCACTCGCAGGCGGAAGTACTGACCTGGACCCGACGATGGACCGCCATAGAGGTACTTGACTCCGCCGACCGCGGTCACGTAGCCGGGCTCGCTGGCCAGGTTGTTGTACGAAGGGTCGAAGAGAGTCGCGTCTGCCCCGGTTGGCGCGTAGGACAAAATGGAAACCAGATTCGCCGAACCGGTCGGGCTCTGGAAAACGGCAGGCGTTCCGGTCACCGGGGTCACCCCGGCTGGCACTGAAGAGCCGGGTGTATTGCAGCCTGCGTAGTAGGTGTAGGTCGTCTTGGAGCCCGCCTCAAGCCNNAAGATGTCTTGCTTCAGAGGGATGTCGTTCGCGCGATTGTTGATATCGGGGACCGCGTAGAGGGTGAACCCCATCGACGCATAGTCGGTGGCCGGCGGCTCAGTTCCCGACGAGAGCGCTGGGAAGCTGCTGTCGTCGTCGTGGTAGCTGTTGGTCAGGCTGCCACTGTCGACTCCCGGCTGAAAGCTCGGGCTATCGACCTTGACATCCGCCGTACCGCCGGGGGGCACGTAGATGAGGTAGTCGTAGCCGCCGGTGTCGTTGACTCGCATTCCGGGGTAGGTGCCAGTACAGCTGTCATTTCCGGCGATACAGCTGATCTGGTGCACATCCGGGGGCGAAGCGGTGCAGCTACCCCCGCAGGCGCTGTTGCTGTCGGTGGGCGTTGGCGTGAAGGCGTCGCCTTCAGATCGCGGATTGCCATATCCCTCCGTGCGCAGGAAGTAATAGCCTGTCTTCCCAACCTGATCTTCGGTTGTCCCCAAGCTGTTTCCGGGCTGCCCGAGCTGGATGGGGGGCAGGTACTCGGCAAGGGCACTCGAGGTGACCAGATGCTTGCCGAACCCGAACAAGTCCAGGAAGTACACCGGAGCCGGGGCAGTGATTGCCACTTTCAGCTCATTGGTGGTGTTGGCCGGCTGGGAGACCGCGACCGTCACGGCCGAGGTGCCGCTGAGGGAGTTGGTAGTGTACCCATTTCGCTGGGCGGTCAGCAGCGCCTCTCGCTGAGCGCTGGTGTAATCACCGGGCAGGTAGGCGACGCCCGAGAGGGCGGCGGCAGCGGCGGCCTTCGCCTGTTGGTCGCTGTGAAGGTAGGAGATGCCCGCATCGATGGCCAGCCCCATGATGGCGAAGACGACCACGGCGGTGAGCGCAAAGATCAGCAGGACTTGGCCCTTCTGGGTGCGCTGCCAGGGCTTCCTGGGGGACTGGCGGCTAGGCATGGCTATGAGCCCTCCGGCGGAAATGTTATCGCCGTGTACGAACTATCCATCTGAGAGAAGAACTTCAGACCTGGCGCGGTGAACTGGAACGACACTGTGACTCCGATGGCCTGCTCCGTGTCAATGTCTTGAGTTCTGTAGGTGAGCAAGTAGGGGCCGATCCCTGCGTTCGTGTAGCAGGGAGCTGACCCAGACCGACTGCCGGTGCCGTTTTGCAGTACCCAGGTGCTGGCGGTGGAGCAGTAGGCGAACTTATCCGTATAGAGGGCGCCCGCGGGCGCCCCCTGAGTCGTGGAACAGGCTGACAGAGCTGGGAGAGCGCCTCCCGAGGGCTGGCAAGAAGCCGGCTCATAGATGTCGATCTCGGTAGGGTTGGAGTTGGAGAGCTGCTTGAGAGACGGGAGCATCGCGGACAGAATCTCGTCGTCCACAGCACACGGGTCGGCAGAAGTTTGCTGGCACGAGCCGGATTGTTTCGTGCAGGCGAGCGAGCCGCTCACCTCGGTGCAGGTGTTGCCGAGCTCGGCGGCGATTCTGGCGCCGTAACCAGTCGCCTGGGCCACGCTGTCATTGTTGGCGATCAGAGCGGCTCCTGTCCAAGCCCCGAGAAACACGAATAAGATCAAGGGGAAAATGATCGCGAGTTCGATCAGAGCCTGGCCGCGTTGGCGATGCTGACTCACAGGCTCTGCGGCTCCAGGCGGAACACCACCGTTGCCGTCAGCTTGAAGGTGGTGAAGCCGCCAATGGTGCTGAACGTGTAGTAGACCGTCATCACCGCGAAGTCCGGATTTCCCCCCAAACCCACGGTCTGGCTCACCACCCGCGAGGACGGCGGCCAGGAATGGATGCCGCCCGAGAGATAGGTGCCGGACGTCGTGTACTGCATTTCGCAGGGCCCGCCGCATCCCGTGGTATCCGGCGTGAGGCTCTGGCCGGTAGAGGTGCCGACCCGGTCTTCCTTCTGGATGGTGATCCCGGTCACCTTGGTCAGCACCGCGTTCTTCAGGCCTGCCTGATTCATTTGTTGGATAGCGATTTGGTCGGCGGCCCCGTTGTTGCCCTGGGCGGCGATCTGCGACGCCCCGACGTCGGCCGCGTGCTGGATGGCGTTCCGAGAGAACAGCAGGAGTCCGCCGTTTATGATCGAGAAGAAGATGAAGAAGAAGATTGGGGCCGCCAGAGCGAACTCGATTGTCGACTGCGCTAGCTGGCTTCTTCCCGGACGGCGAGTCTGGTAGCTCAGCACCGGGCCATCTCCCTGGGGCTGTCACCCGGGCGGACCCCGTCGCGGAATGGGTGCGAGGGCGCGAGCGCGCCTGTGGGCCCGCTGCCGCCAGCCCCCAAGGGCCGAGCGCGGCCAAGCCGAAATGGATGCTTCACATCCGCCAGTTTCATGATCTCGCTGGAGCGTATCCGGGCCCGGGCACGTCGCCACCGACCAAGCTGTGACGCTTCGGTAACAGCTTCTTTATCCGACCGGGTTCAGGCCCGCTGCAGGCTAGCACGGGCGCTGGTCATCAGCTCATGCCGGTGACGTTGCTCGACGTCTTGCAGGGCTCGGCCGCCTACCTCGGTCGGGCGGGCATCGAGCGCCCGCGCTTGGAGGCGGAGGTGTTGATGGCTCACGTTCTGGAGCTGGAGCGGATCGATCTGTACCTCCAGTTTGACCGTCCACTGGACGAGCCCGACCTGGTCCGGCTGCGTTCGATCCTGAAGCGGCGGGCAGCCGGCAACCCGGTGGCGTACCTGGTCGGTGAGCGGGAGTTCTTCGGCCTCTGCTTTGCCGTCCGGGAGGGAGTTCTGATCCCCCGGCCGGAATCTGAGCTCCTCGTCGAGCTGGCCCTCGGGCGGCTGGCTCTCAAGGATGATCCGACCGTGATTGCCGACTTCGGCACCGGGAGCGGCTGTCTGGGGATCGCGATCGCCGTGGGCGCACCCTCCGCCAGGGTCGACGCGGTCGACGTCTCCGAGATAGCGGTCGAAGTCGCTACAGGCAACGCCAAACGACTTGGAGTCGGCGACCGGGTGGTGATCTTCCAGGGGTCCTGGGGCGAGCCGCTCGAGGGACGCGGTCCTTACGACGTGATCGTCAGCAATCCCCCCTACTTGGCCACTGCCGAACTGGCGGCTCTGGACCACGGGGTCCGTGATTTCGAACCGCAGTTGGCGCTTGACGGCGGCGCGGACGGACTCAC
>PKXE01000224.1:0-3124 GCA_003132265.1 Candidatus Dormiibacterota bacterium
GTCTGGCTCAGCGCGAACCAGACCGCCAGCCGGCGCAGGCGGTGCTCGCGGAAGGCCAGGACGGCCGCGACCACGCTGGTCAGCGTCGCCAGCACCACCAGGGCCGGAAGCACTCCGGACGCGACCCGCAGCAGGGTGAAGGTCTGCAGCAGGAGGGCGATGCCGACCACGCCTCCCCCAACCGCGAGGGCGAGGCCGGCCGCCGCCCCGGGGGCGCTGCCCAGGCTGCGCCCCAGACCGTGCCCGGGCAACTGCCCGCAAGCGCAGGCGGCCGCCACCAGGATCAGGACGGCCGCCAGGGTCAGCGACCTCCCCCCCACCCCGTGGACCAGCCCCTGGGTCGCCGCCACCCAGATGTGGTCGAGCGCCGTCAGGTTCAGGCCATCGGGAGTGGGGAGGACGACCTTGTGCTTAGCTGCCGCCGCGATCGCCGCCGCCGCGGCGGTGGCGATCGGCCCTGAGAACTTGACGTAGATGAAGGCCACGCCAAGAAGTAGCGAGAGGGCTCCCGCCCGCCAGATCAGATAGCCGCTGCGGGCGGCAGCGCCCGCCTGTCCCCCGCGAGCGGAACCCACCAGCAAGGCGGCCGCCAAACCGCAGATCTCAAAGCCGACCAGCAGCTGGAAGAGCCCGGGCGCCAGCACCACCAGGAGGGCACCAAAGCTGACCAGGTTGCCGAGGCGCACCACCTGGCCCAGGCGGGGATCGCGGCGGAATTGGATCACCATCTGGAGCTCACAGAGGAGCGTGACCAGGGTCACCAACACCGCCAAGACGGCGGCCGTCGGGGTCGCCGCATACCCCATCCCAACGTTGAAGGTTTGGGCGAGGACGGTGGCGGCGGCAGCGTTGAACGGGGTCTGGACCACCGGGAAGGACCAGAAGGTGATCGTCTCCGCGTGGATGACCCGGCCTCCGGCGACCACCGCACCGAGCAGCACCACAGCCGCCACCAGGGCCAGCCACGAGGTGAACACCACCGCGCCGGCCACTCCCCTCCTGGTCTCGGCCAGGTAGCTCATGGCCAACCCCGCCAGGGGTAGCAGGAGTACCGCGACAGCTACCGTGTACACGCTCAGCCCGCCTCGCCCACTTCGGCCGCCGGATCGAGGGCGGCCTCACCTGCCTCGGACTCCACCGCCTCCTGGTCCTCCGGAACTGGCTCAGCCTGATCGCCTCCCGGTTCTGGCCCAGGCCCCGGCGGCGACCCAGCCACGACTAGCTCCAAGAGGTCCGGACCACCGGTCCGGCGCCGCAGCAGGGCCGCCATCGACACGCCGGCCGCGGCGAAGAGCGCGCCGATCACCTCAACCAGGATGGCGAATGACTGGAGCTGGGCGGCCTCGCCCCGGTTGGCGGAGAGCCCGGCGAAGCCGACCAGCGCACAGGTCACCGCGTCGAAACCGAGCACCACCGCCAGGACCGCGCCGAGGGCATCACGACGGTGAGTGACCGCGAACAGGCCCACCCCGAAGAGGCAGGCAGCGGACACCAAGAGGGTCGTCGAGGTCTCGCTCACCGTCCGCTCCGGTGCCGGGCCGCCCGGGCGGCTGCCCGGGCCTCCTCGCGCTGCGCCTGACGTCGCCGCTGAGCGTCCAGACGGCGGCGGCGGGACTGCTGAAGCTGCTCCTCAGCCGCCTCCCGCGGGTCTCTCTGGATCAGCGCCGCGCCCCCGACCACCGTGGTGGCAGCCAGCAGCGCGACCACCAGCACGGCGATCCCGGTCCCCATCACCAGCTGGTGACCGACCTGAGCCAGAGTGGGTTGGGCTGCCAGACCGCCCGCCAGATCCGCTCGACTCGCCAGGCCGGCTCCAATCAGCACGCCCACGGTGGCCAGTGCCGCCAAGGCCGAGATCCCGATCAACCCCCACCGCCTTCGCTCCGGCCGGATTCCCGGCTCCTCAACCTCGACCTGGGCTCTCGCCGAGGGGGCGAGAAGAACCACCTCGGAAAGCGCCCCGAGGAGTAACGCGCCCAAGGCCGGCAGCGGCGCACCGGCGAGAAGGAAGGCGACGGCGAGAGCCACCGACAGCAAGCCGAGGGCCACCAGCTGGAAAGACCGGTCCCGGCGGATCAAAAGGGCCACGGACGCGCCCACCGCCACGCCACAGCAGGCGGCTACTCCGACCATGGGCTCCCGGGAGATCGGTACTCAGCTATGCGGAATGCCCGAACTCGAGCAGGCGAGAGCCGGGAGAGGGGAGCCACGGCGGGTCATTTTATGGGAGCGCGCTCCCACTCCCGCCGTTTGGGCGAATTCAGCTGTCTCTTAGGGTGAGCCGATCAGCGAACTGCTCGAGCCTGGCTCGGGGCTGGGAACCCAGCGGAGCCAGGCTGGCCACCGCCTCCATGCTCCAGCGGTCAGCCAGGCTGCGGGCCGTCGCCAAAGCACCGGTCTCCCGCACCAGCGCCACCACCTGGTCCCGAAGCAGCAGGGTCTCGGTGAGGTCGGCGGAGCTCAGCAGCGCCAGCTTGTCCCGCACCGCCTTGCGCTGCGGCCCTCGCAAAGCGCAGAGCACGGGAAGCCCGCAGATTCCCTGCAGGAGGTCAGTCCCAGCCGGCTTGCCGGTGCGCTCGGGGTCGCTGAAGTCGAGACAGTCGTCGATCCCCTGGAAGGCCAGGCCCAACTTGCGGGCGAAGCGAATCACCGCCTCCCGCTGCTCCCGGGGGGCGCCACTGAGGCGGGCGCCGGTGGCGGCGCAGGCCGCGAGCAGAGCGCCGGTCTTCCCCTGGGCCACCTGGACGTAGGGAGCGAGCTCACCGGACCAGATCGAACGGCGGCCAAGCTCGCGGAGCTGTCCGTCGGCGATCTCCACCAGGGCGTTGGACACGCCCCGGGAGATCTTGGGGTCACCCAGCCGGGCGATGATCCCGGAGGCCCGGCCCAGGTAGTGGTCACCGACCCCGAGGGCCGCCAGCGGCCCCGCCAGCGCGGCGACGGTGGGAGCCCCCCGGCGGGAAGCAGCACCGTCGACCAGGTCGTCATGGCAGAGGGTCGCGGCATGGAGCAGCTCCATGGCGACCGCGGCGCGGAGGGCGGGGTCCGGTCGGTAGTGGGGGCCGAGCTCGGCGGAGAGGAGCACCAGTCGGGCTCGGATGCGCTTGCCCCCCGCGCTCTGCAT
>PKXE01000224.1:3149-5998 GCA_003132265.1 Candidatus Dormiibacterota bacterium
GCCTGGCGGCTGGCCGGCAACCGGGCGGCGCTGGCTCCAGCCAAGCCGCAGGCCGGGAGGATCTGCCGGGCGGCCCGGTCAGCGTTCCCGGACCTGGCCAACTCGAATCCGGCCGCGGCAAGGCCGTCCGCGAAAGCGGCCTCAACCTCGACGTTGGCATACCGGGAGAGGGCCTCCGAGGCCTGGGCCAGGCAGTAGTCGCCCGCCAGGATGGCCAGCCCCAGCGGCTCTTCGCCGAAGGCGGCCGACCGGTGCCACTGCAAGGCCCGTTCGGTCAGCTCCGCCGCCGCCGCGACGTGCACCGCCCGGGCCCCTTCGCGGCCAGCGGGTCCGGCGGCGCGCAGGGTGAAACGGGCGGGCAGGCCCAGCTGTGAGCGCGACCCCACCAGGGCCTTCCCCCACGCGAGGTTGGCGACCACCTCGGCGGTCTGATGCTGGGCCTGGGAGAGCCTGGGCCACGGTCCGGGAGCGGGGGGGGCCCAAGCGCTCTCCTCCACCGCCGCCCGGGCGAACGACGCCTCGGTCACGAGAAGCTCCTGGCCCGGGCCCAGGCCCAAGCGCAGGCCAACAGCAGGGGCACCCCGACCCCGAGCACCAGCAGCCAGGCGAAGGGGTGCGACTCCGGGGTGGAGAGACCGACCCCGACCCCGACCCACAGCGGCACCGCGGTGGCCACCGCCAAAACCCACCAGCCGCGNNTACGGTCACGGCGATCAGCAGCAGCACGCCGACGGCGATCCCGGCGATCGTCATCAGGCTTCGCTGTCGGGATCGGCGGCCGGCCCGGTGGGACGGGAGCTCAGTTGGGGCTCGAGCTTGACTGGCGGAGGTGTCAAGAGGTAGACCGCGAAGGCTGCCAGAGCGAGCCCGCCCGCGAGCAGTGCAACCACTCCCAGCCCCCCCAGGCTGCCGCCCAGGGCCGAGCCGTTGAGAGCCGCCACCTCAGCGCTGAGGCTGACGAGCACGGCCGTAGCCACCCCCCACAGCGCCAGACTGCGCTGGGCCCACGCCACCTGGGCAGCGGCACAGGCAACCCAACAGCCCGCGAGGGCAGCCAGGATTAGGATCGCGGCTATCGGCCAGGCCATCAAACGAGCTCCGGTTCCTCAGAGGGGGCGATCTCACCGCCCGCAATGACTCTGTCCCCATCGTAGAGAACCAAGGACTGACCTGGCGCTATCCCCGCTTGGGGTTCTGCGAACCGGACGGTGGCGCCGGCCTGGCCGGCCGCCCGCCAACTGGCCTCCACCGGTTGGCCGTGGGCGCGCAGCTGGACCAGCCCCGAACGCGGCCGCTCCGGTGGCAGGGCGTCGAGAAAGACGCACTCCGAGACCTGGCAATGCCTCTGGAGCAGAGTCCTCCAGGGGCCCACCACCAGGGTGTTGCGGGCCCGGTCCACCCGCACCACGTAGTGGGGCTCGGTCGAGGCCTGGCGCACCACCAGCCCCAATCCCTGGCGCTGGCCCACGGTGTAGAAGGGAAGTCCCCGGTGCCGGCCCACCTCCGCGCCGGCGAGATCTCGGATCGGGCCAGGTTGAAACTCGCCCGCCAACTCCTGTTCCAGGATCGCCCGGTGGTCTCCCCCGCCCACGAAGCAGAGCTCCTGCGAGTCCGGCTTGTGCGCCACCGCCAGGTCCAAGGACTCGGCCAGGGCGCGCACCNNTGGTCAGCGGCGCGATGCAAGGTGCACCACCCCGAGATTCCCTCCCGAATCTGGGCGTAGTGGCCGCTGGCGATGTGGGTGGCCCCGACCGCTCCCACCCGCCGCCACAGCTCGGAGAACTTGACCTTCTCGTTGCAGCGGATGCAGGGATTGGGCGTCAGCCCCGCCGCGTACTGGCGGAGGAAATCTCCCACCACCGACTCCCGGAAGTACTCGGCCATGTTGAGCACGTAATGGGGGATTCCCAGCCGGCTGCAGACCCGGCGGGCGTCCTCGACGGCGTCGATTGAGCAGCAGCCTCCCTCGCCCCGCTCCATCTCCTCGGTACCCCACAGGCGCATGGTGACCCCCACCGTGTCCACGCCCGAGGCCGCCGCCAGCGCCGCCGCGACCGAGCTGTCCACCCCACCACTCATGGCGACCGCCACCACCGTTCCCGGGGATAGCCGCCGTCCACCCAGCACAAAAGCGTCGGTGGGGACGATGCGGCCGACCTGCTGGGCCAGCTCCTGGGCCCGGCTGGCGCCGAAGCTAGGCACCGCCGGCGACCGCTGGCACGATGCTGAGCTGGTCGCCCGTAGCCAAGGTCGCCTCCAGGCCCCCGGAGGTGCGAATGTCATCGTCGTTGCGGTACACGTT
This sequence comes from Candidatus Dormiibacterota bacterium, assembly GCA_003132265.1. Taxonomy (GTDB): domain Bacteria; phylum Chloroflexota; class Dormibacteria; order Aeolococcales; family Bog-877; genus Bog-877. The sequence continues at coordinate 5,452 of PKXE01000224.1, forward strand.
AACGAAGTGGCGCAGGCCGCCGGCNNCCCTCGACCTCCACCTCGGAGGCGCCGCCGGTCAGTTGACGCAGCGGGCTGGGCACCCGCACCTTGACGCTCACGAAGTTCAGTATAGGCAACGGCGGCTGCCGTTCCGCCATCCCCGCCCGAGATCCGCGGAGCCCAGCGCTCAAGCGGGCCGGATGACCGCCCGCCAGTCGGGCTTGATCCTGGCTGCCAGCGCAGGTCTGAGGAAGTCGGCTCTAGACCGTCGCCCTGGGCGGGGTGGCCACCGGGACGTCCTGACTGTCGGGGACGATGACCACGGCGGTGCCGTAGGCGATGATCTCGCTCACTCCCGAGGCCAATTCGTTGGAGTCGTAGCGCATGGCGATCACCGCGTTCCCCCCGACCGCGGCCGCGTGCTGGATCATCAGCTCGTAAGCCTCCTGGCGGGCGTGATCACTCATCTTCATGAAGACCGTCTGGCGTCCACCCACGAGTTGCTGGAGGCCGGCGCCCACGTTCCCCACCACCGAGCGGGAGCGAATCATCAAACCGCGCACCAC
>PKXE01000231.1 GCA_003132265.1 Candidatus Dormiibacterota bacterium
CCGCGGCTGCGCGGGCCCCGCAACGGAGGATGGCGAAAGCGAGCATGGAGCCGCTCGGGGATCCCCGGCGGAGGAGCTCAAGCCCAGCGGACTGGGTCAGCAGGCGTAGTCGCCGTCGAAGGGGCCCAGCGGGAACTGGGTGAGTAGGACTTTGCCCCCCGTGAGGGGCGACTCCTGGCAATTGCTCTCGGCGGCCGGGAGCGAGCCCGAGCCCAGGATCCAGTTAGGGAGCGGGAAGAGGGACCCCGAGGCTGCCGTCTCCGTCCCCCCCGTGATCTCCACCCACTCCTGAGGGAAGGCGTAGACGCCCAAGCGCACGGCCCCCCCTTGCCGGAGGGCGTCGACCATACCCTCCAGAACGGCCAGGTTGAGCTCGGGTGCGGTCTGCCAGGTGTTGGAGGTCTCCACGTCCAGCCAGAAGGGGTAGGCCCTAGCCTGTGAGGGCAGGCCCTCCTGTGAGGCCGCGGACCGGAGCCAGTGGAGGTCCTGTGTCGCTTCTTGGTAGCCGTAGTCCCAGGCACAGGCCTTTGAGTTCTGACCAGGACCGCGGAGGTGGGCGAGCGCGATGGTCGGCAGGCAGGACCCAAAGGGGCTGCCGCCCGAGAGGGGCCAGTCCGGGACCGGCTCACCCAGATACGAGTTGCCCGGGTCGCCGGTGTTGAGGTACATCGAGGCCTTGGGCTCCGAGGCAGCGCCGGTCGTCCGGTAGACCGCCCAGGCGAGCTCCTCTCCCAGGCACGGATTGCGGGTGGTGGCCCGCCCGCCGTTGACCCCAACCACGCCGAAGGCCTGGCCAAAGGGGAGGGCGCCGCCGCATTGGGGATACGAGACGTCCGCACCGGTCGGCACCTGGCTCTGCTCGGCGAGCCAAGTGGGCTCGGCGACCCCTGAGGGTCCGGTGACCCCGGCCAACGCCGGGGTCATCATGAGCACGAGCGCCGAGCCGATCAGGGCAAACGCAGTGATGGCCCTCGCCAGAGCTCGCCCCATTCTCATCCGGCGGTCCATGAGCTGACCCTAGGCCAATCGCGGCGGGTCTTCCGGCCCTTGCGTCGACCGGCGCGATGCGTGCCATTCCACCGCATCGAGGATAGTCTCGGGGCCAACTTGGAGAATCGGCGGCAGCGAGACCGAGGGCCGCCGCCCGCCTCTCGGGGGTCCCCGATGACCCGGCAGGCGGGGGTCGGGAGCCTCGGTTCCGCCCTTGTTCCCAGGTGATATACGTTGTCGATCCCAACCACTCGAAGAAGACACCTGCTCACCGCGAGCGACGCCGCCGCGCTCCCGACTCCGGCACATCCACACGCTGCGGTGTCTACCTAGCCTCTGCCAGCGCGTGGGGGCGGAGGCGGCGTTGACCTTTATCTTGACGGGGAGGCTCGCTTGAACTTCCCGGCCCCCCGGGTGAAGGTGGAGGACACCACCGGGGCTGGCCGCACGTTCTGCGGGGCGTTCGCGGCGCGCCTCGCCGAGAGGTCCCCATAGAGGAGGCCACCAAGTTTGCCGTGATAGCGGCCGCGATTTCGGTGCGGCCCCCCGGCGCCCGAGAACGCATGCCGCGTCGAGGTGATCTTCAGGAAGTTCGGATTTAGACATCGATCTGACGAGGAGGAGTACTTGGCGACTCACCTTCGCCCGCTCGCTGGTCCCCAAGAACACTGCCCTGCGCCGCGACCTGGTCCACTACCTGGGCTCCTGCAACTTCGAACGAACCCACACCGGACGGCACTCCGCCGGACGCTCCCCCGCCCAGCTGGTCTATGGTGCTAGAAAGATGCGCCCGAGATGAGCCTCCACTGTCCACGGATCTCGGGCACTGTTCAGGCTAGGCCGGCGGTGTCCACCGCCGGCCAACCACTGTTCATGGCCTTTCTGTCGCACTCTGCCTATGACCGGTCGCGAGATCGGGATAGTCCCTCTAGGAAGCGGAGGTAGGCAGTGGCCCCGGCATCGGAGAAGCCGCGGCTGCGCTCACCCACCCAGGCGGCCCGACCTCGTCGTGGCACCATCGTGGCTGTCTGCTCGGTTCCCGACTGCGCGGCGGTGATCATAGCTTGGAGCTGCTGGGCGCGACTGCCCGACAGAGTACCTGCGAGAGCGTCGAGGGAAGGCACCAGGGCATCAAGCACCGTGCGGTCACCGACAGCAGACTGACCGCGCTCCGCTATGACCGCGGCGGCCACCCGGCCAACGTTGAGGGTCGCCGTGGCATCCACCTCAGCTGCATCGCCGAGGGTGCGCGCTCCGGCCAGCACCCCCGCGCCGAGCAGAGCCGAGAAGGAGGAAGGATTAGTCTTGGCGAACACCCGTACGGCAACGCGCAGGACCTCACCCGGAGAGGCTGTGGAGGCCATCCCCGCCAACGCGGCAGCTACGGCCTCCGCGCCGCCAGCCACCGTCGTACCCAGGTCACCGTCTCCGGCTGCCGCGTCGAGGTCGCCAAGCTCCTCGCGGGCCTCAGAGAGCATGGGTAGCGCCTGTCGGAGCCACTCCGCCAGTTCCTGCCCGGTCATGGGCGCCAGAATGGCGAACGGGCTGGGGCGTCTAGAAGTGCCATCAGCTCCTCGTCGAGGCCAAGGATCGTCACTGAGGCCCCCGCCATCTCCAGGCTGGTGGCGTACTCGCCCACGAACGCGCGGTGGACGACCGCCCCCTCCTCGTCGAGACGATGCTGGATCCTGCGGAACAGGATGTACAGCTCCTCGACAGGCGTTGCCCCCAAGCCGTTGACTAACACGGCCACCTGGCACCCGACGCCGAGATCGAGCTCCGCAGCGACCCCATCGAAAAGTTCGTCGGCCACCGCATCGGCGGACTGAAGCCGGCCCCGTCGCACCCCCGGCTCCCCGTGGATCCCTACGCCGATCTCCATCTCATCATCGGCAAGCACAAACGTCGGCTTCCCCACGGTCGGCACGACTGCCGCGGACAGTCCGACCCCCATCGTACGGGTCGCCGCGACAGTCCTCCGAGCAATCTCAGCAACGGTCGCAAGATCATCGCCCCGCTCCGCAGCAGCGCCGGCACACTTGAACGCAAACACCATGCCAGCGACACCCCGCCGTTCCGAAGAACGGTCCGGCGGCGCTGAGGCTACATCATCATTCACCAACACGGTCGCGCTAGCTATCCCTTCCGCCTCGGCCAGCTCCGCAGCCAGCTCAAAGTTCAGTCGATCACCTGTGTAGTTTCCATAGAGATAGAGAACTCCTGCACCGCCGTGACATGCCTGTGTGGCTGCCAGGATCGCATCCGAAGAAGGAGAAGAAAACACGTTGCCTACGGCCACGCCCGTCGCTAGACCAAAACCAACGAAGCCGAGGAAAACCGGAAGGTGCCCTGACCCGCCACCAGTCACTATGGCCACCTTTCCAGCAACCGGGGCATCGGCTCTAAGTAGTGCACGTTCTTCCGTGGAAGCACGCCGTAGTTCCGCGGGATGAGCTGCCAGCAACCCTTCCAGCATCTCGTCCACAAATGACTCAGGCTCGTTGATTAGCTTCTTCATAACCTTCCCATCCCAATGCTCCGCATTCGTGACCTCCACCGCCCCTCTCCGCAGAACGCGTCCCGACTTCCTACTGGGCCACTAAGGCCCTCAAGCTCACAAGCGCCTCGTCACTTATGTCGTCAGGGAGCGAACATCCGGGGGCGACCACAAACCCCGGGCCGAACTGCTCGATGAGCGTGGTGATACGTGCGTGCGCCGCCTCGTCAGCTGGACCAGCCATCCTCTCCGAAATTCCCCCCATCACGAACTTACCGGCTAGCGCTCGCGCCCCCTCGATGAGACTGACCGAGCTTTCCGCCTCGCTCCAACCCACTATGTGGACAGGATACCGAGCGTATCGTACGACCGAATCATTCACTGCCCCATGCACGTGCAGGAGCCGAAACTCTGCCGCGGCGGCCCCCCGCAGTCCCGCCAAATCATACGGGACTCCCAACTCACGATACTCGTCCGGGGTAAGCACGTCTTGACCCCAGCAGGAGTAATAGACTCCGTCCGCCCCAGCCTTCACACACTCCGCTGCCAAAGTGCGCACCACACCAGCGAGTGCCCACAAAACCGAGTGCGCAACAACGCGATCTCCGTCTGCCATCTCGCGCAGTCCATTCTGGCCGCACCACAGTCCCACCAGTGCGAGGGGCGAGAAGATAGTGACCAATAGAACATCTTCAGCGTCTAGGGCGCCTCTAGCTAGCTCCACGGTGCGTATGTATTCCCGGGCGCGGCCGACGGTCTTGATAGGCCCAAACTTCCGCAGCTGGGCCACCTGCGACCATGCCGAAAGTGCACCGTCCTCGAATACAATCGGTATGTCAGGCATTATTTTCGCAGCCGCCAGTCGATAGTCCCGGTAAAACTGAACCGTCCGGTCCGCCAATTCCCGCGGGTCGTCCGTCCGAAAATGCTTCCAGAAGAGAATCGGGGGGTGCGAGGTGCGGCCACGCCACACCAGCGAACGGAGTGAACTCTCAGTGTCAGAAATAGACACAGCTGCGCCTCCTTACCTTACGGCTCTCATGCATCATCGATAGCGCTCTCCGCCGTCACCTGTGGCCCGGCCTCCGCGCCCAAGTAGCGGTCTGCCAGCTGCTCGTAGGCACCCAATGCCTCGGCCGCTGACGCCTCGTAGACGATCCGTCCGGACCGCATGACATAGCATTTGTCGCTGACCTCCAGCGCGCTGCGCGCGTTCTGCTCCACGAGCAGCACCGCAATTCCGGCCCCGCGAGCCCCCTGGATCAACTCCAGCACCCCGTCGCGAACCATTGGGGAGAGCCCCAGGGTTGGCTCGTCCAGCACAAGCGCCAGTGGCGCCATCATCAACGCTCGCATCATAGCTACCATCTGCTGCTCGCCTCCGCTAAGGCTCCCCGCGGCCTGCCTTCTCCGGGCTGCCAATTGCGGAAACATTCCAAGCACCTCGCCCACTCGACGCTCCACGCTCCTCCGAGCCAAGGTATAGCCTCCGATCCGAATGTTGTCCTCTACCGACATGGTCGGGAACAATCCACGTCCTTGCGGAACATGCGCCACACCCGCACGGACGATGCGGTCCGCCCGCAGGTTAGTGATGCCTCGGGTGCCGAGAGTGACCTCGCCCGATCGAACCGCGACGATCCCGGTCAATGCTCGAACTAGCGTTGTCTTGCCCGCACCGTTGGCCCCCAAAAGCGTTACACACTCGCCGGGGGACACCTCTATACTCACCCCAAAAAGCACCTCGGCCTTGCCATAACCCGCGTAGATGTTGCTGGCCCTGAGCGATGGACCTGGTCCCAACGATTGGCGGTGGCTACCGACAAGCCACGTGACCGGCTGACTGTTCGAAAGCGGCGTTTCACTCCCCAAGGTAGCGGCCTCGGACCACCCGATCCGTAAGAACGGTCTCGGCTGACCCTCGACAGATCACGCGGCCGAGATCGAGCGCGACCACCTCGTCGGCGGCGGCTCTTACCAACGACATGTCATGTTCTACGATGACGATCCCGAGGCCCAGCCCCGCCAGCCGGCGCACTAAGCCGGATATCTGTTGCGTCTCGACGTCGTTCATCCCCGAGCTCGGCTCGTCCATGAGAACAAATATCGGGCTCGACGCTAGCGCCCGCGCAATCTCGCACCGCCGCTGGTCCCCGTAGGCTAAGTCCCCAGCGATAGCCTCCGCCTTATCCAACAGGCCAACCATCGCCAGCGAATCGGTCGCTAGGCTGGAACTGAACGAGCCCGCGTGGGTGGTGACGGTCCCGGCGGGCCGCCAGTCTGAGCGTCCTTCTCCGCCGGCAGCAAACGTCCCCTGCAAAACGTTCTCCCAAACAGTCAGGCCACGGGAGAGTCTTGGCGTTTGGAACGTCCGACTGATTTGCCAGAGGGCGCGCACGCGGGCACCTTTGTGAGTGAGGTCCACCGTCCGATCCGGCAGGCGTAGGGCGACCTGACCTCGCTTCANNCCACTGACCGCATTTAGGAGCGTGGTCTTCCCCGCTCCGTTGGGTCCGATCAGCGCCAGTACGGTACCCGCCGCGCAAACGAACGAGGCGCCACCAACCGCCTGGACCCCGCCGAACTCTACTTCGATCCCCTGAGCCTCCAAACTAGCCCCCAACCCCGCCATTCCCGAGCTGCTCGACGCCTCCTGGCGGACGCTAAAACCCCGTCCCCTCTTCATCACAACGTCCACGTGCGCACCCACCCCAGCCGGTCTGCGTTCCTTGCGCTTCCGCGCAACCACTGAGTGCGCCGGTACTAAGCCCCGCGGCCGCAGCAGAATGAAGCCCAGCATAGCCGCCGCAAACAACACCCCGCTCAGCGTGGCACTCACCCCCCCCATGGCCTCCGAGATCAGGACGTAAACGCCACCGCCGATCACGCATCCGGCAATGCTGCCCGTGCCCCCGATGACCACGGCCGCCACCACGAAAAAGGACTCTGTAAAACTAAAGGACACGGGCGACACGATCGTCTCTTTGACCGCGTACGCCGCTCCTGCTAGGGTGCCCCACACACTACCAAAAACATACGCATACAGCTTGTACCGCCAGACTGCTACACCCACCGATGTGGCCGCCGTCTCGTCGTCGCGAAGCAGCAGCCACGCCCGGCCCAGGCGTGAGCTCCGCACCCAACTGGCCACCCCCGCGGCGACGACAGTCAGGACCAATGCCAGAACGTAGTAAGAAAAGGGCGTGTCGATCACCAAGCTTCCGATCTGGGGAGGGGCGTAGCCGAACAGGCCATTATCCCCGCCGGTCACCGTCAGGTTTTCCGCGGCTATATACACGATTAGGCCGAAGCCCAGTGTCATAATCGCCAGATAGTCGGAATGCAGACGCAGTGTCGGGATCCCAATGATTAGCGCTGCGACGGCTGAGATACCGACACCTACGCCCAAACTGGGCCAGAATGACATAATGTGCATGCTGTCCAGAATGGCGAAACTATACCCGCCGAGCGCGAAGAATGCGATGTAGCCAAGGTCTAGCAGCCCGGCCCATCCGAGCACGGCGTTGAGCCCGATGGCAAGAACAGCCCACAAGGCCATATCGGTGGCAATGTCGAATACGAATCCATTGTTCGCCACCAGTGGATAAATCGCCGCTGCGACAAAGACAACGGCGAGCACGACACGCCGGGTCCGAAGCCGATTCCGGTTACGGACTCCCCAACTCTTGCGCAGCGTCCCCACAATCATCATGCGCGGTCCACCGTGCGCGTCGCCAGAATGCCCGTCGGACGAATCGCCAAGACTAGAATCAGCACCGCGAAAGTGATAGCCTCCTGCCAGGCCGAGGGCAAAACGGTGATGGCCAGGCTCGATATGACGCCCAGCAACAGCCCACCCACGACGGCGCCCCACACATTGCCCATTCCACCCAGCACGGCTGCCGTGAATCCGAACAGTCCGGGATTGATGCCCATGTCATAGATAACCGATCCATAGTGGGCACCAACCATTGCCCCTGCCAGGCCCGCAAGCCCTGCTGCTATGGCGAATGTAAGGAGAACGATGCGCGTGTATGGGACGCCCATCAGGCTCGCGCTCGTACTGTTGTCCGCGACGGCTCGCAGCGCTAGTCCGAATCGTGTTCGCGTCACCAGCAAAGCCACTAGAGCCGAGAGTCCTATCCCTACGACTAACAGTGCCACGTCCGAAGCCGTGATCCGGACACCGACGATGGTAGCAATGTCACCCGAGAGGGGGTTGGGGGCCGCCTGGGGAATGGCCGCAATTACCAGTTCTATCAGGTCCTCCGTCAGAATCAGAGTGGCCAAGGACGCCACTAGTAGGGCAAAGTTCGGCGCCCGCCGAATCGGGTACCAGGTACCCGCCGCCAGTACTAGACCAACCGCGGCTGACCCCGCGAATGCCGCAATGGCAGCCAGCACGTAAACTGCGACTCCCGGCAGGAAATGCGTCGTCTGAAGCAGACTGTACATACCGACGTAAATAAAAGCTCCCATCGTATAGATGGTCAGCTGCGCGAAATTGATGAGCCGCATCACACCGTAGATCAGGGTGAACCCGACCGCAACTAGTACATAAGTAGACCCGGTGATCAGCCCGAGTATCACCTCCTGCACCAGGAGCCGAGCGCTCATCAAACTCCCCTCGGTGAACTGGACACAGACTGCTCGCGCTTACCGGCGACGCGCCTGCGTCCGGGCTCACGCGGCCCGGCGCAGGCTCTCTTCATACATCAGCTACCGGATGACCTCCGCGGTCGCCTCGGGATGTCAGAGTCGGCGTCCCCAAGGCACAGCACGCCTCAACTCAGAGTCTTCGCGTAGGTGTAGACGGTCTGATACGTAAGGCTGGGAGTCACCTGTATTACCGTGTAGCTAATTTGGGCACGGTCTCCATCCGGCAAGAAAGATACCTTGCCAGTCGCTCCCTGAAAGGTTGTCCTGTGCATATAAGCTATGAGCTTCGCCGGCGCGATGGAGTGAGCGAGCTCAGCAGTCTTCCATATCGCGATTATTGCGTCGAATCCATTGGCATCGATAGACGTCACCGCTTGATGATATCTCTTCTGCATTTGGGTCTGCAAATACTTGTACAGAGGCGAGTTGATTTGACTATGCACATTGGTCATGTACGCCCCGACAGCGGCTGTCGCCCCGGCGGTACTGGTGAACACGCTTCCATACTGCGAACTGTCCGTCACGTACTTTGCCGTGATTCCATCAGCTCGCATTTGCTTCAAGAGGAGCGCGGCAGCTGGATCGAACCCCGAGTACTCGACTATCTGTGGCTGGACTGTCTGTACCTGGGCGAGGACGCTGGTAAAGTCCGTCGTGTCAATTGTGGTCGTGTAGCGGGCCGCGATGGTCCCCCCGAGTGCCTTAAACTTGCTGGCGAAGGCGGCGGCGAACGCATCACCGAACGTCTCGTTGTCATCGATGACCACAGCCGTGCTCAAGCCGAGTTTTTGCCGTACGAAGGCCGCCTGGACAGTACCTTCGTTTCGGTCGTTTCCGGTAATGCGTACAAAGTTCTTCAAGTGCATGGTGGCCAGCGCCGGCGTGCTGGGATTACCCCCAAAGAGGGGGATGTTGGCCTGTTCAAGCAGAGGGATTGAGGGAATAGTCACAGAGCTATCGAAATAGCCCTCGACGGCATTGACATGAGCCCCGATAAAGGCCTGAGTGGCCGCGATGCCCACGGCTGGCTCGGCTTGAGTGTCCCACACCGTGACTTTGATGGGATGGCCAAGGATCCCACCGCGCTGATTGATGTAAGAAACCGCAATGGCCTCTGTGTCCTTGAGCCCCACTCCGTACGCGCCTTCGCTGCCAGTGAGTGGATACGCCTCTCCAAGTAGAAACGGTGTCTTGGACGTCTTGGAGGCGGCCGATGCCGATGTGGCTCCGCCCGCCGCCACTAGCATGGCGGCGGCGAGCACCATCCCGCCAATTCGGACCGCCGATGATCGCGGTCTTCCTATCATCTCATTAGTCCTCCCTATCCGGATCCGATTTAGCTCCGCACGACGGTGCGGTAAGAACCCACGTAGCACGTATGCTGATCCGACCGTACAGTATGGCGGCGCCAGAGTGAGCCCCGTCTTCACGGCAAACAATTGCCATAGGCTCCCCCCACTCAGCCTCTGTTGTCTGCGTCAAAGACTCGTGCTTGCGAACGGCAGCGCTTCGAAG
>PKXE01000075.1:0-128 GCA_003132265.1 Candidatus Dormiibacterota bacterium
GAGCTTAGGCCAGGGGAAGATCCCGGTCAACCGTCGGCCAGCGCCGGGCCAGCGAGTCCCCTCTCGCGGAGCTGCAGCGGCTCAGGTGCATACGGGACCGGCCTGGGGCGGAGGTGCCCTCAATCGCT
>PKXE01000075.1:206-3319 GCA_003132265.1 Candidatus Dormiibacterota bacterium
CCACTACCGACTTGTAACCGAACTTGCAGTCGACTGCGATCGCTGTTAGAGTCAAAGGCGGAGACAATCACAGTTCACGTCCCTTCCTATGTCTCAAATCCGAACCAAGCGAGCCCTACGCGCCGCCGCCCAGTTGGGTGTGTTCGGAGTTGTCGCGGTGGCAGCCTCCCTTCTGACGACTGGCTCCGCGTCCGCCAGCTACTCCTCCCAGATCGCTGCCCTCCAGCAGCAGCAGAACTCACTGCTCAGCCAACTGCAATCTCTCCAGGGCCAAGCGGGAGCGGCGGGTCAGCAGGCAGCGGCCACCCAGGCGCAGATCACCACGGTCCAGCAGCAACTCACTCAGGACCAGACTGAGCTGAGCCAGGTGAATGAGGCCTTGGCTCAGACCAAGGACCAGCTGGCTGCCACCGAAGCCCAGATGGCAACCGACCGGACCCAGCTGGCGGCCCTAGTGACAGTCCTCTATCAGAGGAATTCCGGCAACTCACTGGCCGCCGCCATCGCCAACAGCTCCGGGGTCTCCCAGTTCATGGACAGGACGCTCGCGCTACAGACGGTTCGACAGCAATTCGACTCTTTGACCAAGCAACTGATCGCGGACGCCAACTCACTCAAGAAGCTCCAGGCCCAGCAGCAGAATCAGGAGCAGCAGGTGGCCACCCTGGTCAGCAACGTCCAGAACCAGGAGAATCAGCTGCAAGCTCAGGAGAATGTCTACAGCTCAGAGCAGAGCAACCTGACCGGACAGGCGGCGGCGGTTGCAACGCAGGCTCAGCAGATTTCCACCCAAATCGTGCTGTTGAGGGAGGAGGAGGCAGCCTCCGTGCGCGGTAACGGCTCCGCCGGTCAGGAGGGCCTCATCCTGAATATCTGCTCGGGCTGCTACACCGGACCGTACGCCAACACGTATCCGAACGGCCAGTGCACCTGGTTCGCCGCGACGCAAGCGCCTGTCGGTTGGCTCGGCAACGCCGACCAATGGATCGCGGGCGACGCTCACTCTGGCCAGTACTCGATCGGCACCAGTCCGCAGGTGAACTCTTTCGTGGTCTTCTCTCCGGGCGGAGCCTATGATGCTCAGTGGGGTCACGTGGCCTGGGTTGTCCAGACCGGAGTCGGAACGAATGGCAGTGGGTTCATCGTGGAAGAGGACAACGTCATCGGCGGCGGCCGCGAGGATTCGCGCCTTGTCCCCAACACAAATGGCGTTATGGGGTTCATCTACACCTAATCGATGACTTCGCAAGAGAGGGGCACCTCGTCGCTAATGTCACCGCCTGAGCACGTGGACACGCCCAACGGGTCCGCCTCTCGTCCTCTGGTCGTGTATCACGGCGACTGCCCCGACGGGTTCGGGGCCGCGTTCGCGGCCTGGAAACGCTACGGCGAAGGTGCTGACTATGTGCCCGTCAGTCACGGCGATCCACCCCCCAAGACCAAGGGACGACACGTGCTGATGGCAGACTTCGCGTACGACCGGGGAACCACTGAGCGGCTGGCCGAGTCCTCAGCGAGTCTGGTGGTCCTGGACCACCATCGTTCCGCCGCCAGCGAGCTGGCCGACCTTCCCTACTGCGTCTTTGACATGAACCGCAGCGGAGCGGTGATGGCCTGGCAGTACCTGCACGAGTCCCCCGTCCCTGCACTGCTGAGCTACGTTCAGGATCGTGACCTTTGGCGCCATGACCTGCCCGAGAGCGAGGAGGTTTCGGCCGCNNCAGCTCCGCGTTGAGGGCCGTGCCCTCCTTCGCTACCAGCGCCGCATGGTCGAACGCGTCGCGGCCCACGCGCTGCTGGTGGACATCCTGGGCACCGTGGTACCCACCGTCAACAGCCCCGTCCTGCAAAGCGAGCTGGGCGACGTTCTGGCCACCGGACATCCCTTCGCCGGGGTCTGGTGGCAGGGCAGCGGCGACGCGGCGCGCTGGTCGCTGCGCTCGACCCCAGGTGGGGTCGACGTCAGCCTGATCGCAGCTCGCTACGGCGGTGGCGGCCACCGGACCGCCGCCGGGTTCAGGGGACTGCCACCCAAGGACGGGAAGCTGCCCCTCCCTCCAGGGGACGACCAGCCGGCTCTCCCCTAGGGAAGCTCGGCCGGCTCGACCAAATCGCCGGAGGCCAGCACCGGCCGCGCCCCTACCCCGATACCGTCATCTGGGTCCAGGTCGATCAGGAACTGGCGGCACCGGGACGCCTCGTCCTCCTCGCCGATCGCGGCTGCGGCCAGCATCAGCATGTAGAGGCCGCGCAGAAAGCCACGATTGGTGGGCTCAGCCCAGTGGACCTGGCCGGTGCCTCCCCAACCGTTCCGGCGCAGCCGATCCAGACCCCGGTGATAGCCCACCCTGGCAAAGGCATAGGTGGCCACGGGATCCCCGCCCGAGTAGGCTGCCTCGGCGAGCCGGGCCCAGCTGTCGAGGAACGCTGGGTGCTGACCGCAGAGACGGCTGAGCGGATCTAGACGGTCCGCCCCAGGGGGACCGCCCGATGGGGCCAGAATCTCCGCCAAAAGCGAAAGGGCCTGACTGTCCTCCCCAGGCAGGACCGTTCGGTGAGCCGGTTGGATTTGGTGCCCGTGAGGGGCCACCGGTACGCTCACCAGCGGACGCGGCTGCGACGTCGGTTGATCTGAAGTGTTGCTCACTGGCTCCCTCTTGATGGCCGCCGTTGGCGGCGGGTGTGGTACCCCGTAGCGGATTCGAACCGCTGATCTCCGCCTTGAGAGGGCGGTGTCCTTGGCCACTAGACGAACGGGGCGAGAGTGCTCAAGGCAGTCCCGGCTCCTCCGACGCTCAGTATATGGGCGATCAGCGGCGACCCCGGTTCTCCGCGCGGCGCTCTGGGGGCCAGCTGGCGAGCACTGCCTCTATCAGGGCCGCCTGGCTCTGCACCTGGGGGTAGTTGCCCCAGCGGGCGCCGGTCTCGGGGTCGGCCACCTCTGCCAGCTGCCCGGCTGGGCCGGCCAGTTGGCAGATGGCGAGCCTCGACGGCGGCGGCCCCGAGGCCGGGAAAGATGAAGGGGAAGCAGGGGAAGTCGATGCCGTCCCGCTCCGGCCAGTGCCGCGCCCTGCGGGGCCCCCTACCCAGATCTCGGGAGATTCGACGAAGGG
>PKXE01000202.1 GCA_003132265.1 Candidatus Dormiibacterota bacterium
GGAGCTGGCCACCGAAGTGGTCTTACCGCTCCTAATGGGGGTGGCGAGAGCAGCGAAAGCTACCCATTGGCAACCGCCTGTCTCATGCCCATGAACAGTTCAGCTACCCTGAGCGAGGTCATTCTGCGACCATTGCCAGGGGCCCCTCCGCCACGACCTTCCTGAAGCGGAGCCAGACCCAGCCCCAGTTGGCGGGAGTGTAGGTGCTGATGAAGGGGAGCCTCTGGAACGATCCGTTTCGCCCTCCGGGCGAACACCTTCTCCGCCGGGACGCGACCAGGTCCATGGGCAGGCGACCGTGACCCGGGCCGCCTCCGACAGTTGGGGAAGGGCTCTGGCCGACTGGGCCATCCCGGAGCAAATCCTCGCCCTGGCCCCCGAGCCGCCCTGGGTGCTCCCCCCGGAATTTTTCACAGTTGAGCACCGCACCCCCAGCGACCAGAGCCCGTCAGTCCAGCTGGCGCGGGCGGGCCTCGGCGCAGGGGGGACCGTGCTGGACGTGGGCTGTGGGGGCGGTGCCGCCAGTGTGCCGCTGGCACCCCTCGCCAGCCGGATCACGGGCGTGGACGAGCGCCGGGCGATGCTGGCCAACTTCGCGCTGGCCTGCAGCGCTGCTGGAGTTGACCATGCCGAGGTTGACGGTCGCTGGCCCGACATTGCCGACGGGGTAGAACCGGCCGACGTGGTCGTGTGCCACCACGTCGTCTACAACGTCGCTGACATCGCGCCGTTCGTCCTNNCGCTTCTGGGGCCTTCGCCGGCCGACCGAGCCAACGGCCCAGCGCTTCGTCGAGGTGGTGCGGGAGCTGGGTTTTGATCCGATCGAGCAGCCGTTTGTCCGAGAGCCCCGCCAAAAGGGCGTGGCCCGTGCCGACTATGTTGCCTTCGCCAGGCGCCGGCTCTGCCTCACCCCCGACCGGGACCCGGAGGTTGATTCCGCGCTGGGCGAGAGCTGGCCGCTCTCGGTCTCCCAACTGATGGCGGTGGCGTGGGCTCCTTCCGGTGCTGCGCCTCCCGTGCCGTCAGCTGGGTGAGGGCGGCGACTGCGGCGCTGCTGAGGAGACCCGGAAGAGCGCCCAGCTGAAACAGAGCAGGACGATCGCGAAGAGCGAGGCCATGATCATCGAGCTGAAGTCCTCGTTGAAGTCCAGGAACGACGCGCCGTTGAACCCCGCCCCCAGCACTGCGACTGCGCCTAGGACTCCCACCGTCCGGATCCGGGATCCAGGCAGCGAGAATGCCGCCCAGGCGAGCCGGATCGCGGCGAGGAAGAGCAGGATCCCCACCCCCACCTGGAAGGCCGCGAAGCCGGCCCGCAACGGCACGGGTTCAAGCCTGAGGTCCCCTTCAATTGGCNNCCCGTGTCCGACGTCGAAGGAAAGCTCCTGGCAGCCGACGACGCAGGCTGCGCCGAGTTGACGGGCCACAACTGCGGCGTGGGAAGTGCGGGCCCCGGCTGCCGTCACGATGCCACGGCAGACGGCGAGCCCCGCGATGTCCGCCGTCGAGGACTCCTCACGTACCAACACCACCGGCTCGCCGTCACGTGCGAAGCGTTGGGCAGCGTCGATGCTCAAGGCCATCCGCCCACTTGCCACCCCGTCGCTTGCGGGCGTTCCACGCACCAGGACCTCCGCTCCGACCTGGTCAACCAAGCGGACGCGACCGATGGACTCGAGATCGAAGGCACTGAGCCGCTGCACCGCTGTGGCGGGGTCGATGAGCCCCTCGTCGACGAGCTCACAGGCGATACGCAGGGCCGCCCACGATGTGCGCTTGCCATCGCGCGACTGTAGCACCCAGAGCCTTTCATCCTCGACCGTGAACTCGAAGTCTTGGGCGTCGCGGAACAATCCCTCGAGTTTCCGGCGCACCGCTTGCAATTCATGGGCCAGACCTGGCAACGCCGCGATGGTCGTGTCGGTCTCGGCCACCGCATAGCGACCGGCAACGACGTCTTCCCCTTGGGCGTCCAGCAGAAAGTCGACGTAGAGCCGATTCTCACCTGTCGCCGGGTCGCGAGTGAAAGCCACTCCGGATCCCGACGTCACCCCCATGTTGCCGAAGACCATTGCCTGAACGGTGACCGCGGTCCCGATGAGGTGGGTCAAGCCCTGAAGGGCCCGGTACTCCACGGCTCGAAGACTCTCCCAGGAGCGAAACACCGCGGCGACTGAGCCCAGCAGCTGCTGCATGGGGTCCTGCGGAAATGGGCGGCCGACGATTGACCGGTACAGGGCCTGCTGGTCGCGGGTCACTGCCTGCAGGGCGGCGACGTCGAGCTCACCCGGGGTTGGGACTTCCTGCCCGTGCAAGGCATCGTTGAGGACGGCGGTGAATGGGGCCGCCGGGCACCCGTCGACCACCTCGGCATAAGCCTGTATCAGACGGCGGTAGGAGTCCCACACGAACGACGGGTCGCCGGTGGCGCGGAGCAGGCCGGGCAGGGTGGCATCGCTAAGCCCCACATTGAGGATTGTCTCGAGCATGCCGGGCATCGAGACGGCGGCTCCCGAGCGAACGGCGAGCAGCAGGGGGCGCCGTCCAGCCCCGAAGCGCAGGCCGGTCAGTCCCTCGAGCTGGCGGATCCCGCTGACGATGAGTGCGACGACGTCGTCTTCCAGACGATCTCCGGCTTCCTTGAAGTCCCGACAGAAGCCGGTTCCCAGAACAAAACCAGGCGGCACCGACAGACCGGCTTCGCTCATGAGCATGAGGTTGAAGGCTTTGCCACCAACTAAGTCGGGGCTGACCTCGCGCGGGCGAGTCGCGCCGATGATGTGGATGGACTTGGTGACGGGGGCGCTCGCGCTCATCGCGTCATCACCGGTCCGAGGATGTGATCGCGCAGGCGATAGGCGGAGAGGGCCAGGGCATCCGTCGCGTCCTCCATGGCTCGCGATATCAGGTCGGCCACGTGAAGGACCCGGAAATCGGGGGATTCGGCGACCAACGCGGCCCGGGCGGCGCGCTCGGCCCGGTCGGCCTCGTGCTCAAGGGTGGCTACACGGTCGACTGCGACCAGGAAGTCCTCCAGCTCGTCTTCACTGGCTCCTCCGGTGAGCTCGCGAGCGATCTCAAGCGCTTTGAGATGCTCGCGTGAGGCGTAGACGGTCAGCCCTGCCAGGGAGCCGAGGATGGCGCGCAAGGCGGCGGTGGCATCGGGGGGGAGCAGGGAGAGCAGGAACAATGCCTCCTCGAGGTCATCGATGGCATCGTCGAGTGCCGACACCGTGGAAACCACGGCGCCTGCACCATCAACTCGGCGAGCGGCCAGGCGAACTGCGCTGAGGATCTCGTCGGCACGATGCTCCCATGTCGCCGCCCGAGCTGCTGCCCGGTGGAGAAAGGCGTCGCCNNCCATGTTCGGCAGCTAAGTCCAGCAACTGCCTCTGGGCGGCCTGCACGTGCTTGAGCAATTCCACCCGGAGCTCATCTCGGATGAGCAAGTGTGATTTGCCGGCGAGCACTCCCTCAGAGGCAGAGCGAATCGCGAACCGCAGGACGTCGATGGTCGTGTCGATGCCGAGCACATCGCGCAATGGCTCTCCATAACGTGCGGGCACCGGGCTCGCCAGCTCCAGGGCGTCGTAGATCAGGCGTTCCCCGCCCATCTCGAGGAAGGCCATGTGGCCAAAGTTGTTGTCAGCCGCCCAGTGCAACAATGCGATCGCCTCGCGTTTCTTCACCAAGGCGCCGAGGCGCTTGCGGGCCCGGTTCCAATCGATGAGGAAGACCAGTCGCGATCCGAGGTGCTGGAGGTATCGCTCGAGAGACGGTCGGTCGGGGGCTTGGTAGCGCCCAACGACAAGGTGGTGTTCGCCGACAGTGCCCCCGGCGCGGCGGTGCTGAGCATCGGACCAGTGCATCGGGAACGCGTCGAGCATCGACTCGAAGAAGATCAGCCGTTCGAGATGGTCGTCGCTGTATGTGACCGTGGCCACCAGGTCCTCAACGGAGGTGACTATGACGTGGGCCGCGGTCAGCCCGATGTCGTTCTGTATCAGGACCCTACGGCCTACTCGTGTCGCCGTGGTGCCGAGGCCAGGGTGAGCCAGCCTCAGTGACTCGGTTGATCGGACCCCGGTCATGAAGGAAGCGACGAGCGGACGATCCTCCTCGTTCAGGCGGTAGACGGAGGCACCGTCGAGGATCTCGGTGGCGATGTCCGTCTGCATGCGGTTGAGGGCGCGGTGCGCGTCCATGATCAGCAGGTGGAGGGAGTCGCCCGACAGACGGTCTGCCGAGGCTATGCGATCTAGGTAGACGGCTGGCATACGGTCGGCACTCAGATCAGGCGCCTCGGCGAGAAGCGCGCGCAGACGGGCCGAGTATCCGTCTGGATCTGGGCTGGCGACGCCGAGTGGGGCCAACATCTCGGCGACGGCCGTGACCAGGTCGGCGTGGACTCCTCCAACCCCCGGTGCTAGATAGCAATCGCCATCGGCTCGCCGCGTCTCTTCGACCATGTGGTCGAGCCGCTCATCGGTGATGCCGGCTGCCAGACGTTCTTCGCTCAGTGAGGAGAACGGTCGATCCGGCTGGTCAGCATGGGCCCGAGCTGCCTGCATGAGTGTGAGCAGATACTTGGCGCGGTCGTTCGCCTCCAGCCCGCGATTGACGAGTGAAGGCAGCACCAGCGAGGGTTCGTCGAGATCCTGGAGGATCTCCTGCTTGGCAAGCGGCCAGCCTTTTCCGGCAGCTGTCGGGGAGTACGCAGCCATCTGCCGTCAGTATCCTCTGGCCCGCCTGGCCGACCGCGGGCCACCTGTCGCGGCCTGACTAGGACCGGCCGTCTGGGACTCGGCGGGTGAGTGTTCGGCTCCCATGGCGTCCTCGCCGCCGGATCCGTCGCACCGCGGGCGAAGCCATGACGGCGAACGTCGCCGGGTGCCGGCGCCCGCGGGCCACCCTGTCGAGGTCGACGCTGGGAGATCGCCCGCGCCGTGCCGGGACAATGGCAGGTCCTGGCCGCCCCCCTCCTCGAGGGCCGCGCGCCAGTGGTGTACATCGCTGGCGACCAGGTGGCCGAGTGCCTCGAAGCGATCCCCCGTCACCTACTCAGGGAGCTGATGAAGGGCGGGGCGCTCCTGATCGGCGGCGGCTCGCTGCTGCCCGGCCTCCCTGACCGCATCAGCCGGCGTCTGGAGCTGCCCGGTGCGCCGCACCGCCGAGCCGCTCACCGCGGTGGCACATGGGGCGCCCCGCCTGGCGGCGACCCCGCCGTGGGCATCGGACCGCCACGTAACACCCCCAGCATGGTGACCTGGCGAGAGGTGGTGCCGCGCATTCAGGACTCTCCCGACTTCGACCCCTCCTCGCTAACTCCCTCTGCCAGCTTACCCCGCCTGCCCTTCGCCCTGGCAGGGAATTTCAACACCCGGCGAGGAGTAGGCACAGAACCGATGGAGCCGCGGAGCCGCTCGCGGGCCGACCGCCCGGTCCTGATCATGACTTTGTCAGACGGGCTGGGGAACCAACCACGGCTGGCCTGCGTCTCTTATTCCGACATGGAAGGCCANNCGGAGTCCGCTGCCGGTGAACGGCTTGCACCGACTCCTGGCCGGGACCGCTGTCGGATCGACTGCGATCTTGGCCTGTGCCTTGGGGGGCGCCCTGGCCGTCCGCGCGGCGACCGGAACGAGCTACCAGGTCCTGGTGGCGGACGGCACCACCGGCACCGTCCTGGTGATTGATGCCGGCGCCACCACCGCGACCACCCTCGCGGCCCCGGTGCCGGGCGGGGTCCAGAGTCTCGCCATCAGCCCCGACGGATCGCGTGTCTATGTCGCCTTCAAGGACGGCATGCTCGGGACCATCGACACCGCCTCCGACAGCTACGTCGGAGCCCCGATCGACCTGGGCTCGACCAGCGCCCCCGGGGAGATGGCAGTCACGCCTGATGGCAAAGATATCTATGTCGCGGAGACGGGACTGGGCCAGGTGGTTGAGGTAGACACCAGCACCAGTACGGTGATCGGGTCACCGATCGCGACCGGTCCCGCGGTCAATCTGGCGATCACCCCCGATGGCGCTTCTCTCTTCGTCGACGGGGGAAGCCGGAGTGCCTCCGTCAGCGTGATCGCGACGGCCAGCAACACGGTGACTGGCACCGCAATCCCAGTCGCCACCCCGGGGGTGCTTGCGGTCTCGCCCGACGGGAGCCACGTCTACGTCGTGACCAGCAGCGACTCGGGACCGGGGCTGGCGGTGATCGACAATGCCACCGAGACAGTTGAGTCCTCATTCGCGCTTTCGGCAACCAGCCAGCCGGCTGGGTTGGCGGTGAGCCCTGATGGGAGCGAGCTCTACGTGACCGATGGCACTTGGCAGGAGCTCGCCACCGTCGACATCGCCACCTCCACCCTCAGCTCCTCGCTGATCACGCTGCCGGTTGGCTTCGCCTCCCGCGACGTCGCGATCACCGCCGACGGCCCGACCGCCTACGTGGACGGCACAACTCCCTCCGGATCTGGCGAAGTCGTCACGGTCGATCTCGCCAGCGGGACCGTCAGCGCTCCGATCTCGCTGACCGGGGGGACGCAACCGGCTGGTCTGGTGATCGCGCCCTGGGCACCGGCGACCACCCCCACGCCCTCACCGACCCCCACGCCCGACTGCAGTCCCGGGCCCATCATGATCGACCCGGGGCCGATGACGGTGCCGCCGGCCCCGCCCGCAGCCCCCAATGCCCCAGCGGGCGTCAGCTCAACTGGC
>PKXE01000205.1:0-4875 GCA_003132265.1 Candidatus Dormiibacterota bacterium
CTCGTAGACCGAAGAGTGGATGAGGTGGAGGTTCGACCACTTCCCAAAGTGGCTCAGCCCGATGACCAGCGACCAGCGCTGAAGCGCGCAGTAGGGGCAGTATTCGGCACCCACGTAGGCGATCTCCGGCAGTCCCTGGGAGCTGAGGGCCACCGCCTTGTACGAGGCGGGGACGTTGACCGGGGGATGGGTGATGCTCCCGGCCTTGACCGCCTCCAGGGTCTTCAGCGGGGTACTGGTCACCGAGTTGATGAGGGAGGCGGGGGCGGGCAGCACCTGGGTGTCCTGCTTCAGGCTCCCTTGGAGCGTGAGCTCCAAAACCACCACCACGATGACGAACACGGCGACGATCCCCAGCACCGCGGAGATCATTCCCCAGGGGCGCCCGGATTCGTTGCGACGGTAGTTACGCCCTCGAGGACGGCTCCGGGACTGCTGCCGATTCCCGCCAGTCCGCCCTTCGGCTGTGGCCTCCCGCATCTGCCGCCGGGCGGCCATCGACTTCTTGGACATGCTCTCCTGATTGGGATCGGGAACCTGACCTGGATCGTAGACGAATTGGCTTAGAGATTCCTGGGCGCCAGGATCACCGTCGTGGAGTCACGATACCGGATCTCCCATCCCTGAGCCAGCAAGAAGACGGCCGCGGGAGCCGCCCTAGGCAGCACTGCCAGGCGGGCGCGAAGGGAGCGCAGCATCGCCATCGCGCCGGCATTGAGCACGGTCAGCTCCTGACACTGACCAAGCGCAGGGCCGGCGAGGGGCAGGGGATCATCGACGCAGAGGAGGTGGCGCCCGGTCGGGAACCGGGCGCTCAGGTAGTCGCCGAAGAGGGGCGTCGTGAACCACGCGCCCCGAGCGGGATGGGCGGCCAGCCACCCGGCCGCCTGGACCGGCAGCTGGGAGGTGGTCTGCCCAGTCGCGCCCCCTCCCCGACCGACCGCTGCCACCCCGGAAGTCAGCAGCCCCAGAGAGACGAGGAGGGGGATCGCGGCCGCGGCGCTAACCAGCTGACTCGGGCTGGTGCGCCCGCTGAGACGCCTGGCGGGGTGCTCGCTTCCGGTCTTCTGGGGCAGCCAGGCAGCTGACAGGTACCAGCTGCTCTGCACCGCCGCCACCACCAGAAACCAGGGCAGGTAGTTGGCCCACAGCAAGGCCAGCACTGCGGTGACCAATCCTAGGTAAGCGTCGGCGCGGCGCAACCTCGACCCGGCCACCCAGTATGAGAACAACAAGAGCAAGCCGGCCAGCTCGGCTATCCGGGCGCTCCAGGGGTGAAAGTCGATGCTGGACCAAGCCGCCACGAGCGGGTGCTCACCCCCCATCCCGAGGCTGAGGGGCAGGTCGCCGAGCGTCCCGATGCCTCTCGGGCTCAACAGGACGGCCAGGCCGGTGAGCGGGACCAACCACCAAGTGGGCGCGGGGGCCCGACCCGATCGGGCAGCATCCCCGTGGGCGAAGGCGAGCCAGCCCCAGATCACCAGAACCACCAGGAAGGCGTCGGCCTGGGTATTAGTCCAGAGTNNGTCTCCGCCAGCAGGAGGGCGGCGGCCAGGAGGGCCAGGACCTCCGAGGGCAGATCGGTCAGCACCGGCGCCAGCGCGGCGGTGCTGAGCCCGCCGGCGACCACGACCGCCAGGGGATGGGCCCGGCCGCCGTATCTGATGGCCAGCAGGAGGAAGAGCCCCACGACCGCGCCCCCCAAAGCTCCCACCACTTCGAGGCGGCCCAGACCACCGCCCCTATATATGAAGAGCAGGCCCACGTCGGAGAGCCAGGAGCGCAGGTCCAGAGCCGCTCCCGGCCGGGCCAGGTACTGGGTCGTGCCGCCAAGGCCGTGGTGGCGGATCAGCTCTCCGTTGGCGAGGTGCCAGAACCACGCCCCCGAGGTGGGGGGATGGAGTCCGGCGACGGCGCCACCGACAACCAGCACCCCAGTCGCTGCGATCCACCAGGGCCGTCCTGAGGCGGCGCGCAGGAGCTGCCCTCCCCAGAGGGCAACCGAGTCGAGGTTAAAGAGCCGGCGCCTTAGCCCCGGGCGCCGGGGAGAGAGCGCCCGGCTCACCGGCCGCCGCCCGCCCAGTGGCCCGAGCCGAGGCGGCGGCGCAACCGGGCGAGATCGGCCAGCATCTGCCCACCGTCGCGCAGCGAGCTCACTCTGGTGCCGGCGGCGTTCCGCCAGATGACCGGGATCTCGGCGATCGCGATGCCCTGCATCCGAGCCCGCAGCAGGACCTCGGCGTCGAAGCCGAAGCCCGGTGTTTCCAACGGGGTGAAGCAGCTGATCGCGGTGGCGGCGGTGAACATTTTGAAGCCACACTGGGTGTCGCGCAGCCCCGGGAGCACCATCCGGCGCAGCACCTGGTTATAGGACTTCCCCATCAGCTCTCGGTAGCGGGGCTGGTGCGTCTCGACCTGGGAGCCGGGCAGCGCCCGGGAACCGATTGCCACCCCGGCCCCGGCCGCGATCGCGCTCTCCAGTTTGGCCATCTCGGAGATCGGGGTCGAGAGATCCGCATCACTGAAGAGCCGCAACCGGCCGCTGGCCGCCAGCATGCCGGCCCGGAGGGCGGCACCCTTTCCCTGGTGGCGCTCCAAGACGATCAGCTGCAGTTGGGGCCAGCTTGACCTTTCCCGCTCGACCAGCTCTCTGGTCCCATCCTGGCTGCCGTCATCGACCACCAACACCTCATATGGCCTGGCGGCCTCGTCCAGGTGGATGCGGATCAGCTCCAACGAAGGTGGCAGCCGAGATACCTCGTTGTAAGCGGGCACCACCAGGCTCAGCTCCATCTGCTCACCGCTCATGGCCGGGAGCGCCGCCGGGACTCCCTGAAGGCCTCCCAGAAGAAGGGCGCTCCCCGCAGCATTCTGGGTAGCCGCCACGGCTGCCGGGCCAGCCGGAAGGACCACTCCAGGCCCACCTTCCGCAGGGCCACCGGCGCCCGCGGCACCCTGCCCGCCAGGTAGTCGAGTGAGCCCCCGACGCCGATCCCCACCTTAGCCCCGGTCTGGCCCAGGTGACGAGAGATCCAGAGGTCCTGCTGGGGCACCCCGAAGGCCACCGCCAACACCCTGGCGCCGGACGATCGAATCCGCTGGCAGATGGCGGCCGCCTCCTCGGCAGCGGGAGAGCCACTCCAGGTCCCCCCCACCAGGAGCCCGGGGTGGGCCAGCTCCAGGGCGCGGGCGGCCGCCTCCGCGACGCCCGGCCTCCCGCCGAGCAGAAAGATGGACCAGCCGCGCTTCACCGCCATCTCGGCGAGCTCTTGAAGGAAGTCCGCGCCGGCGATCCACCCCGGCATCGGTTCCCCCAGCCGGCGGCAGGCCCAGACGACTCCCGCGCCGTCGGGGAGGATGAGCCCAGCGCCCCGGATCGCCTTAGCCAACTCGGGCTGGCGCCGTGCCTGCATCACCATCTCTGGGTTGAGCGTCACGACCTGCAATGGGGCGCCCTGCTGGGTGACCGTGGCCTCGCACCGGGCCAGGGCCTGCGGGAGAGTGCAGCGGTCCACCGGAATCCCCAAGAGCTCAAGTCGCGCCGGGCCCTCGGTGAGAGGACCGGGAGCAAGGGAAGTGGAGGAGACGCCTGCCCGGGGCACCGGCCGAGTATATGGGTGGTCGCCATCCGCCCAAAGCCGCATCGAAGTCGTTACAGAGGCCGCGGCCTCTGGTTCAGTCTCGGCGCCGGCGGCGGTCGCGCTCGGCGGCCTGCAGCCGGTAGTCGGCTACCTCCAGCTCGCGCTGCAGTTCGGCCAGTTCCTCCGGCTCCGGATTGGCCGCCCGGGAGAGGGCGTCCTGGGCCGCGCGCCGCGCCTCCTCGGCTGCGGCCGGCTCGAGCTCAGTGGCGGGAACGCCTCGGTCGGCGAGGATTGACACCCGGTTGGGAAGCACCTCTAGGTAGCCTCCCTCCAGGAAGAAGAAGTGCTCCTCATGGCCCTCGCGCAGCATCAACTCACCCGGCTTGAGCCAGGTGAGCAGCGGTGCGTGGCCGGGCAGCACCCCCAGCTCGCCGCTGGTGCCGCGGGCCACGATGAAGTCGCAGTCCCCCTCGAAGAGCGGCTGGAGGGCGGCCAGGAGGCGGGTGGGAACCGGCAAGTCAGCTGGCCTTCGACTTCGGCTTGGCCTTGGGCTTCGGCTTCGNNTGGCCTCGGGCGCCTGGGTCACGGCCTGGGGCGCCTCGCCTTCCCCGCCGGGCTCCGCGCCGCGATTGAGCCGCCGCCCATTCTCGATCGCCTCGTCGATGGTCCCGACCATCCGGAAAGCCTGCTCGGGCAGGTGGTCGAGCGTGCCGTCCAGGATCTCCTTGAAGCCCCGGACCGTCTCCTTGATCGGCACGTACTTGCCGGCCAAGCCGGTGAACTGCTCGGCCACGAACATCGGCTGGGCCAGGAACTGGCGGACCCGGCGGGCCCGGTCCACCGTCTGCCGGTCCTCGTCGGAGAGCTCCTCCATCCCCAAGATGGCGATGATGTCCTCCAAGTCCTTGTAGCGCTGCAGCACCCGCTGCACCCCCAGGGCCACCTGGTGGTGCTCCACCCCGACGACGTTCGGATCCAAGATCCGGCTGAAGGAGTCCAGCGGGTCAACGGCCGGGAACAGCCCCAGCTCCGCGATCGAGCGGCTCAGCGAGACGGTGGCGCCCAGGTGGGCGAAGGTGGTCTGGATGGCCGGGTCGGTGAAGTCGTCGGCGGGGACGTAGACCGCCTGCACCGAGGTGATCGAGCCCCGGTGGGTGGAGGTGATCCGCTCCTGGAGATCACCCATCTCAGTGGCCAGGGTCGGCTGGTAGCCCACCGCCGAGGGCATCCTGCCCAGAAGGGCCGAGACCTCGCTGCCGGCGAGCATGTAGCGAAAAACGTTGTCGATGAAGAG
>PKXE01000205.1:4965-27212 GCA_003132265.1 Candidatus Dormiibacterota bacterium
GCGATGTTGCGGATCAGCTCCATCACGATGATGGTCTTGCCGACCCCGGCTCCCCCGAAGAGCCCGATCTTGGACCCCTTGGCGAAGGTGCAAATCAGGTCGATCACCTTGAGGCCCGTCTCCAGGATCTCGGTCGAGGTCTCCTGATCGGCAACTGACGGTGGGTCGCGGTGGATGGGCAGGCGCTCCCCACCCTTGACCGGGGGCCCACCGTCAATCGGCTCACCGATCACGTTGAACATCCGGCCCAGGACCTGCTTGCCGACCGGGACCTCGATGGGGCCACCGGTCGCCACCACCGGGTCGCCCCGACGCATGCCGTCGGTGGAAGACATGGCGATACAGCGAGCGACGTCGTTGCCGAGGTGCTGCTGAACCTCCAGCACCTGCCGGGATCCCTCCCGGGGGACCTCCAGGGCGTCGTTGATGTAGGGCAGCTGGCCAGCCTCGAAGGCCACGTCCACGACGGCTCCGATCACCTGCAGCACGGTGCCGGTCGGCCGCCCCGCCTCAGCCTTCTTCTCCGCCGCCTTGACCTTGGCCTTTGCCATTACCACCTCCTCAACGCCGGGCCGAATTGAGGGCCTCAGCGCCACCGATAATTTCCATGAGTTCCCGGGTGATGTTCGCCTGACGCACCTTGTTGGCGGTCAGCGAAAGCTCCTTAATGACGTCCCCCGCTTTGGTCGACGCGTTGCGCATCGCCACCATCCGGGCGCTGTGTTCGCTGGCCTGATTCTCCAGCACCGCTTGGTAAACCTGGCTCAGCAGGTACTCGGGCATGAACCGCCCGAGGACGTCCTTGGCGTCCGGCTCGTAGATGTAGTCACCCTGGGTCTGCGGCCCCTCATCCTCGGCGGCCGGCAGCACCGGCACCAGTTGCCGCACCGTCGGTATCTGGCTCAGGAGATTGCGAAAGCGGGCGTAGGCGAGGAAGACCTCGCGGACCTCCCCGTTGAGGTAGGCCTCGACGGCCGCCTCCACTCCCGGGCGGAGCTCGTCAGGGGTGACCCGGTCAGGTAGCCCCAGCTGGTGATGGACCACCTGGAGTTGCATCCGGTTGGCGAACTCGACCGCCTTGCGCCCGATCGCCACCACCTGGTAGCGGGGCCCGAACTCTCGGCGCATCTGGGCGTGCGCCCGGCGTAGGGTGTTGACGTTGAGGGCCCCCACCCGTCCCCGATCACTGGTGACCAGGATCAAAAGCCCGGTCCCTTCCTCCCTGGGCACGATAAAGGGATGCTTGTACTCCTTGCCGATCTTGGCCACGTCCCTGGCCACCTCGTCCATGGCGAGGGCATAGGGCCGAGCCCGCTCCACTCTCACCTGGGCCCGGCGAATCTTCGCCGCCGAGACCATCTGCATGGCGCGGGTCATCTGCTCGATGTTGCGGACCGAGCGGATGTGCCGGCGGATGTCGCGAAGAGTGGCCAATCAGCTGCCCTAAGCCTCGGTCTCAGCCGGGGCCTCACCCACATCGAAGCCCTGGTTGAACTCATCCAGCGCCTTGCGCAGCTGCTCCTGCATCCCGTCGTCGAGGACCTTCTTGGTCTCGATCTCGCCCGCCAACTTCTGGAGTGCCTGGTCGGCGTAGCGGCGGAACTGAGCGTCCCACTCCGAGACCTTCTCGACGGGGATCTGATCCAGGTAGCCCCTGGTGCCGGCGAAGATGGTCATCACCTGCAGCGCCAGCGAGACCGGCTGATACTGGTCCTGCTTCAAGAGCTCGGTGAGCCGCCGGCCCCGGTCCAGCTGGTCGCGGGTGGCCTTGTCCAGGTCGCTGGAGAACTGGGCGAAGGCGGCGAGCGCCCGGAACTGGGCCAGGTCGAGGCGCATGCCCCCGGCCACCGAGCGGAGCGCCTTGGTCATGGCGTCGCCCCCCACCCGGCTGACCGATAGGCCGACCGACACGGCCGGCCTGGTGCCCGCGTAGAAGAGGTCTCCCTCCAGGTAGATCTGCCCGTCGGTGATGGAGATCACGTTGGTGGGGATGTAGGCGGCCACATCGTTGGCCTGGGTCTCGATGATCGGCACCGCCGTGAGCGAGCCACCACCCTTCTCGTCGCTGAGGCGGGCGGCACGTTCCAGGAGCCGCGAGTGCAGGTAGAAGACGTCGCCCGGGTAGGCCTCGCGACCCGGCGGACGCCGCAGGGCCAGCGAGATCTCCCGATAGGCCCAGGCGTGCTTGCTGAGGTCGTCGTAGACGATCAGGGCATCCTCGCCCTGCTCCATGAACCACTCCCCCATCGAGCAGCCGGTGTAGGGCGCGAGGTACTGGAGGGCGGCAGGCTCGCCCGAGGTGGCGGCCACGATGATGGTGTGTTCCAGGGCCCCGTACTGCTCCAGCACCGCCGCGATCCGGGCCACCGAGGACGCATTCTGACCGATGGCGACGTAGATGCAGGTGAGGCCCTTGCCCTTCTGATTGATGATGGCGTCGATCGCGATCGCCGTCTTGCCGATCTGGCGGTCACCGATGATCAGCTCTCTCTGCCCGCGCCCGATCGGGATCAGCGCGTCGATGGCCTTGATCCCGGTCTGCACCGGAGTGTTGACCGGCTGCCGGTCGATCACTCCCGGGGCCTGGCGCTCCACTGGGCGCCGTTCCTTGGTCGCGATCTCGCCCTTGCCGTCGATGGGCTGTCCCAGGGCGTTGACCACCCGGCCCACCAGCTCGCGGCCGACCGGGACCTCGACCACCCGGCCGGTGGTGCGGACCTCGTCCCCTTCCCGGAGTTCCTCAAAGCGACCCAGGATGATCGCCCGCACCTGATCCTCCTCCAGGTTGAGGGCCATCCCCAGGATGTCGTGGGGAAAGGCCAAGAGCTCGCCGGCCATGGCCCCCTCCAGACCATAGATTTGGGCGATCCCATCGCCCAAGGTGGTGATCACGCCGGACTCCGCGGACACCACCGGGGCGTCGAAGTCGGCGATCTTGCGCTTGATGATCTGCCCAATCTCGGCCGCGCTAATGCTCATGCTTTCCTCATCTACTTGGCACTTGAGTTAGAAGGTCCTGGCGCAGCTGCTGGAGCCGGGTGGTGAGGCTGGCGTCGAAGACTCGGTCACCCACCCGGACGACCGCACCTCCCAAGAGGGACGGGTCCACCTTGGCCTCGAAACGGACATCCAGATGGAGCCGCTTGGAGAGCCGCTCCGCCAGCTGCTTCTGCTCCGCGGCACTGACCGGGACTGCGGTCGTCAGCTGGGCCAGAACCCGGCCCTCGCGCTTGTCCACCAGCTGGTGGTAGCCCTCTTCGATCGCTGGCAATAGGCGCGGCCGCTGGCTGCTGACCAGGACCAAGAGCAGACTGCCAGCCACCTTGTCGATCCCCTTGTGCCGCTCCAGGACCGCTCGGCACAGCTCCAGCTTCTGGGAGATCCTGAGGGAGGGGTCGGCGAGCGTCTGGCCGAGGTCGCTGCCCTCCAGCAACTGACGCAGCGCCGCCAGCCGGTCGAGCCAGGGCGCGAAGTTTTTCTCCTCCTCCGCCAACTGGAAGACCGCCTCCGCGTAGTGGCGGGCGGTGCTGGGGACTCGGGGGGCGTCACGCACTCAGGTCGACCTCGTGGAGGGCCTCGTCGATCAGGCGCCGCTGGCGCTTTTGGTCGAGCTCCTCCCGGAGGATCTTGGAGGTCGCCAGCAGCACCAGGTCGGCCACCTGCCGCCGGAGCTGGCTGACCGCCTGCTCCCTTTCCTGGGCCAGCTCGGCGCGCGCCCTGGTCAGCATCGCCTCCTGCTCCTCCCGGCCCTTCTGGCGCAGCTCTTCACGGAGCTCCTCCCCCAGCTTCTGGGCCCGGTCCAGGATCTCCTGAGCCTGGTGCCTCGCCTCAGCCAGGTCGGACCGTTCCTTCTGCCTCGCCACGTCCACCTCCCGGCGCGCCGCCTCGGCCTCGGAGAGGGCTAGGGTGACCTGCTGCTGCCGAGCCTTGAGGGCTTTGTCGATCACCGGGAAGACGTACTTCGACAGCAGGTACAGCAGAGCCAGGAACACCACGATGTCGACGACAAAGGTCAGGTTCAGCGCGAGCGGGTTGGCGGCCGCTACCAGGGGCACGGACTATCGCCTACTTGCCGGCCAGGCTGATGAACACGAACATCAACGCGAGGTTGATGAAGTAGACGGCCTCGGCCAGGCCGACCGTCAGGAAGGTCCAGGTCAAAAGCCGCGACTGGGCCTCTGGCTGCCTCGCGATCCCGGCGATCAGCTGCGCACCGGCTAGGCCGTCACCGATGGCCGCGCCAACGGCGCCTACCCCGGTGCCGATCATGGCCCCGGCGAAGATGGTTGCGTGAGCGGTGTCGAGCGCCAATTGAATTCCTCCCAGGTCCGAGTGTTGGGGCTGGGCCCCTCAGCTGATGGCGGCCTCGGCCGCCGAGTCGGAATCGTGCTCCATCGTCGACATGCTGAGGTAGATCACCGTCAGCAGAGCGAAGATGAAGGCTTGGATCACGTCTACGAAGACGCCCTCAAATAGCTTCCAGACTCCGTTGAGGGCCCAGGACATGTAGATCGGCAGCAGAGCGATGATCTCCAGCATCAAGGCGGCGGCGAACATGTTGCCGAAGAGCCGGAGCGTCAGTGAGATGGGGTAGGAGATCTGGGCGATCACGTTGATCGGCGCCAGGAGCAGGTAGAACACCTTGGGCATCCCCGCCGGATGCAGATAGTTGATCTTGATATAGCCCCCGAAACCGCGCTGGCGGATCGAGGTGAAATGCACCATAAAGATGACGATCACGGCGAGCGCGGCGGTGTCGTTGACGTCGGCGGTCGCTGAGGTCAGCCGGTCCCCGGTCGGGATCAGCTCCAGCCAGTTGCTGACCAGGATGTAAAAGAAGAGGACGGTGGCGAGCGGCACAGCCCAGCGGGCGAAGGGCCCGATCATCCGGTTCACGTAGTCGTCCACCGTCTCCCAGACCATCTCGATGAGAGCCTGGAAGCGGCCGGGCACGCCCGCGGTCACGACGTGGCGGAGGTAGAGCCCGGCCGCCAGCACGATCGCGAACGCCACGAGGCTGCTGAGGATGGTGTCCAGGTAGATCGTCTGCCCAAAGACGTGGCCGGTCCAATGCTGACCCACCGCGATCTGGGACAGGACCATCGGCCTCACTTGGTGGCGGCCCTGATCCCGAATCTGACCATGGCCCCGACCTGAGCCAGATGGGTGGCGAGCAGCCCCATCAAGCCCCAGACGCCGATCGGCCCGAGCACCATCACCAGCACCACCAGGACCGCCGTGATGAGCGCCAGACGCGGCAGGCTGGATCCCAGGAAGGCGATCGGGGCTCGGCCGAGGGCAAAGGCGGCGAACCTCAGGTTGGCGACCCCCAGCACACCGCCGGCTAGGGCCAGCCCGGCGCCCTCGACCCCGGCGATCAGGAAGGCGACGGCGACCACCACGATCGCGGCGGCGATGGCGGCGATCCAGGCTGAGCGGATAGCACCTGCCAGTTCGTCAGCTTCCAGCAGCATCAGTCCTATCGCCCCCGGAAGAGAGCGAGCCCGCGGTACACCGCCAAACCTCCTCCCACGAATCCCAGCACCAGACCGACGAAGGTCAGGAGCGGGAGCGTGCGAAAGTGCTCGTCCAGCAAAACCCCGGCCACGACCCCACTTCCGACCGTGATCGAGAAGACTCCTACCAACGCGAGGGCGTCACCGGGACCCGGTACTCTCCGGGGCCGCCGCGGATCGCCCGCCGAGGACAATTCGGCGCGATCTTACCATGCCTACCGGGGGCCGCCCGGGGGCAGATGGGGCGACCAGGGTCGCGGGCAAGTCCTTGCGCATCCCGGCGCTGGCCCGTTCGTAAACTGCCCCGGTGGAGATCGGAATCGACGCTAGCCGGGCGTTCCAGGCGGAGCCAACCGGGATCGGCGTCTACGCCACCCAGGTCATCACCAGGTTGCTGGCCGCACCGCCAGCCCCGCTGCGCCTCTACCTCAACCGGCCCAGCCCACCCGAGGCCGCCCCGCCCCTGCCGCCCGGCTCCGAATGGCGCTGCCTCCCTCTCCGGCGGGGCTGGACCGCCGTCCGCCTGCGCTGGGAGCTCCAACGCCAGGCTCCCAATCTGCTCTGGATCCCCGCCTACCGGCTGCCGGGTGGCCGCTTGCCGCGCTCGCTGGTGACCGTCCACGGAGTCGAGCACCGCTTCGCCCCTCTCGCCTACCCGGGCCGGCAGGCGGACGCGGTCGAGTCCTTTGTCATGGACACCCTGCG
Organism: Candidatus Dormiibacterota bacterium; assembly: GCA_003132265.1. Classification (GTDB taxonomy): domain Bacteria; phylum Chloroflexota; class Dormibacteria; order Aeolococcales; family Bog-877; genus Bog-877. Next base: position 11,187 of record PKXE01000205.1, read on the forward strand.
GCGAGCGGCGCGCGTGATCACCCCGTCGGAGACCACCAAGGCCGACCTCGTCCACCTTTATGGGGCCGACCCCAATCTCATCACCGTCATTCCCCACGGAATCGCCGCTGAGTTGCGACCACTGCCCCCGGAGCGGGTCCTTCCCCTGATCGAGGAGCTGGGCGTCCAGCCTCCCTACTTCCTGGTGGTGGGCGCCCATCACCCCCGCAAGAACGTCCCCTTCCTCATCGAGCAGTTCGCCCGGGCCTTCCCGCCCGCGGAGTCCTCCGAGGTGCGGCTGGTGGTCACCAACAGCGACGGCGAGCTCGGCCGACAGCTGATCACCCAGGCGGCCGGCCGGCGGCTAGGTGACCGGTTCACCGCACTGGGCCACGTCTCCGGTGAGCTGCTGGCCGCGCTCTACAGCGGGGCGGTCGCCGCCTGCGTCCCCTCTCTCTACGAGGGCTTCGGCCTGCCGGCCTTAGAGGCGATGGCCTGCGGGGCCCCGGTCCTGGCCAATGGCGTGGGCGGGGTTCAGGAGATCGCTGAAGGAGCGGCGCTCCTGGTTCCGGCCGAAGACCCGGGCGGCTGGGTGGATGGGCTCCGGCGGCTGCTCCAGGAGCCGGGCCTCCGTGAACACCTCCGCGCGCTGGGCCTCACCCGGGCCAGCCGCTACAGCTGGGACCGCTCAGCTAGGGCGCACGCCGAGCTGCTCGCAAGCGAGCTACGGCTGGCCGGCAACCGGTCCGGAGTGTCCTAGGCCGGGTCGCACACCCGATCCGGCCGGCCTGGGCCAGGCCTGGGCCTCTCCTCTCGCAGACAGGGTCACCCGGGCGTCAGGTTCCAGGTTCGAGGCACCCTGGACCCTCACCCTGATGATTCCTGGCAATTGGGGCGTCTCGCTCGCCACCTCGACGACGCTGTCGTGGCCATGGAACTCCGAGTGCAGGACCCGTCCCGGAGCGCCCGCGGCGCCCGCCGCCGAGATCGCTATCTGTTCAGGGCGCACCAGCACCACGGCGGGCCCCCCGACCAGCGCCGCGGCGTTCCTCGGCGGACGCACCGCGAGAGCCCCGAGCGGAGTTAGCACCAGCTGCCCCTCGATGGTGCCGTCCACCAGGTTGGCATCACCCAGGAAGCGGGCCATCTCCAGGTCGACGGGATCGGTGTAAAGCCGCTGGGGGGTGCCGAACTGCGCCACCACTCCGTCCCGCAGCACCGCCACCTGATCAGCGACCGAGAGCGCCTCCTCCTGGTCGTGAGTGACCAGCAAGGTGGTGACCCCCGTCTCGCTCAGGATCCCCCGCACCTCCTCGCGAACACTGGCGCGCAGGCTCGGGTCCAGGGCCGAGAAGGGCTCGTCCAGCAGGAGGAGCTGGGGGTCGATGGCCAGGGCGCGGGCCAGGGCCACCCGCTGCTGCTGCCCCCCCGAGAGCTCGTGGGGATACCTGCCGCCGAGCCCCCCGAGGCCGACCATCTGGAGCAGGGAGGCGACCCGGGTGCCCCGCCGCGCCGCCCGAGAGAGACCGAAGCCAACGTTCTGGTCCACCGTGAGGTGAGGGAAGAGCGAGCCGTCCTGGGGCACGTAGCCGACCCGGCGGCCCTCCGGCCGGACGTAGCGGCGGCCGTCGTCCACGACCTGGCCGGCGAGGCTGACCTGACCTCGGTCGGCCCGTTCCAGCCCCGCGATCAGCCGCAGCAGGGTGGTCTTGCCGCTGCCGNNCAGGACCGCGGTGTCGCGGAAGGCCTTGTGCAGGGCGGCGATGCTGATCGCGTTCACGGCAGATCACCGGTTCGAGCCGGCCGGCGGTCGAACCAGCGGCCGAGCAGGGCCCCGGGTAGAACCGAGATGGCGACCATGGCAGCAGCGTACGGGGCGGCCGCCCCATAGGACACATTGCCGGTGTAGGCCCAGAACTGGGTGGCGAGGGTCTCGACCCCGGTCGGAACCAGAATCAAAGTTGCGGTTAGCTCAGTCACCGCGGAGAGGAAGACGAGGCAGAAGGCAGCGGCCAGCCCGGGGGCGATCAGGGGCAGGGTCACCCGCCAGCGGACCGCCAGTGGCCGCTGGCCCAAGGACCTCGCAATTTCCTCCAAGGCGACCGGGGCCTGCATCACCGAGGCCCGAACCGCGACATACGCGAGTGGGAAGAAGACGATCGCGTAGGCTCCGATCAACAGGCCGCTGGTCTGGTAGACGAAGGGCAGGTAGTGGAGGGCGAAGAAGACCAGCGCCAGGGCGATCACCAGCCCGGGCAGCCCCTGGACGATGTAGGTGCTCCGCTCCAGCAGCCGCACTGGGCGGGTGGGCGAGCGGACCGCCAAGAGGGCCACCGGCAGTGCCAGGATCGTCGCGATGGCGGCGGCGGCGGCGCTGTACAAAACCGTGTGGCCGGCGGCGTTGGCGACCGAGGCAGTCTGCGGTAGCGTGGAGCTCCCACCCCGCACCAGCCAGTACCCGATCACCCCGATCGGCATCCCCAGCGCGACCACGATCACGCCCCCCAGCGCGCCCACCGCCGGCCAGCGCCAGCGCCCCAGCCGCTGGCGGGGAAGGATCCGGCGAGAGTTGTGGGCGGAGCGGGCCACCCGGCCTCGGTCACGGAGCGAGCCCTCCCCCACCAAGACCACCAGCCCGATCACCACCACCACGAGGGAGAGGGCGCAGGCGGCGGGGGCGTTGAAGCCCACCTGGAACTCGGTGAAGATCTCGGTGGTAAAGGTCTGGTAGCCCAGGATCTCGAAGGCGCCGTACTCGGCCAGTAGCGCCAAAGAGACCAGCAGGCAGCCGGCGAGGATGGTCGGCCGTGCCTGGCGCAGGGTGACGTACCAGAAGGTCCGCCACGGGCCCGACCCCAGGGTGCGCGCCGTCTCCTCCTGGCTGGGGTCAGCACCTCGGAGGCTGGCCGCGACCGGAAGGTAGACCAAGGGGAAGAGCCCGGCGGTCATCACCAGGACCGCCCCCCCGTAGCCGCTCACCGCCGGCAGCACCGAAACCCACCCGAAGGCCACTACGAAGTCGGGGATCGCCAGCGGCAGCACCAGCAGCATCGCCAGCGCCCGGCGGCCCGGCAGGTCGGTGCGTTCGACGCACCACGCCGCGCCCGTCCCGATGGCGGCAGCCAAAGCCGTGACCACGACCGCCAGCCGCACCATGTTCCAGAGCAGCCCGGCAGTCAGCGGGCGGAACAGCAGCTGGGAGAGCGCTGGCCAGCCAACCTGACGGGCCTCCAGCAGCAGAAACGCCAGTGGCAAGAGGAGCAGCGCCGCCACCAGGCAGCTGGCCGCCAGCAGCGCCCGGGGCATCCTCCGCCGGGCACGCACCGGGTTGGAGGAGGTCAGGTCCGACGCGAGCGTTGCCATCCAGGGAACCTCAGGCTCAGAGCAGCTGGGCTTGGTGGAGCAAAGCGACCGCCTCCGCCCCGCTGCCGAGGTCAGCGATGGTGAGATCGGCCGGCTGGAGGCTAGCGAACAGCCGGAGCGCGCGGGCAGTCACCACCCCCGAGCCCAGCGGGTACTCGAAGCTGTCGCCGTGGGCCAGGATCTCCTGGCCCCGCCGGCTCACCACAAAGGCCAGGAACTCGTCGGCGGCCCGCTGGTGCTGGGAGGACTTGAGTACGGCCGCCCCCGACACATCCAGGACGTACCCCGGATCCCCCGGGGCGAAGTAGGCGATCGCCGAGTGCATCGACGCCGATCCGATCTCTGCCTTGAGGCGGTACCAGTAGTAGTGGTTGATGATGCCGATCGCGATCTGACCGGAGTTCACTCTCGCCGCGAGCGTCTCGTTGTCGGGGTAGACGTGCTGCTCGGCGTTGGCCTTGACCGCCTCCAGCCAGCTGACCGCCGCTGCCTTCCCGTAGTGACGGGCGATCGAGGTGACGATGGGTTGGAAGTCGGTCTCGCCGGGAGCTATCCCCAAGAGCCCTCGCCAGCGGGGAGCGGCGAGGCTCATCACCGAGGTGGGGAGTTGGCCAGCACTGGCCAGCCGGGTGTTGTAGACGAGGACGCTGACTCGAGCCGACACCCCAACCCAGTCCGAAGCGGGCGAGTTGAACCGGGACGGCACCCGGTCGAGCGTCAACCGAGGCACTGGGGCCAACAGCTTTTTGTCCTGGAGGTATTCCAGCGCTGGGGAGTTCTCCGTGTAGATGAGGTCAGCCGGAGAGGCGGATCCCTCCTCCACGATCTGGTCGGCGAGTACGTCCTCGTCGTCGGAGCGCACCTTCACCTGGATCCCGGTCGTTCTTTCGAAAGCGGCGACCAGGGCCTGGGTGGTCTGCGGGTGCTGCCCGCTGTAGAGGATGAGGGTGGGCCGGCCACTGCCCGAGNNTCGGTTTTGCCATCAAGCCTCCGATGGGACTGCCTCCCGCTCCGGCGACCGTCGCGCGCGAACGAGGGAGGCGAGGGTGGACTGGCCCACCAGCTTATTAGCCTGGGCTAATCTCACTCTTCGACTGCGCTGATCCGAGGCCTCGGCAACATGTGAATTCCGACCTGCGGGAAAGGGCCTGGTGTCGCTCCGGCGTCGGCGCCCCGTTCGGCGGCAAGTCCTGAGGTCAGCGGAGGTAGAGCAGGCCCTCACCGCCCAGGGACTCGATCCGGGCCAGCGCCACGTCGGTGCCCTTGGCCACGCAGTGGTCGGGATCGGCGAGCAGTCGAGCGGCCAGACCGGTGGTGCCCGCCAGCCGCTCGCCGATTTGGGCCAGCGGGAGCCCCCGACCGCCGATGGCCAGTCCCGATTCCCGGGCCCGGTCCCGCAGCGACGGTGGCAGTTCCGCCAGCAGCTCGTTGACGAGACTGGACAGCCCCGCCAGCCCGGCCTCGCCCTCCCATGACCCGGGCGGCGGCGCGATCGCCCGGTGGCCGAGCAGTCCCTCGTGGCAGACGATCGCCACCTGGGCCGCCTGGGGCAAGAGGAAGACCAGGGGAAGGGGGGTCCAGGAGGCGATCGGCAGGCCGGCCCCGAGGGCCGCCGCCAGCGGCAGGTCCATCATGTGGGCCATTCGCGCCCCCGACGCCATGGCCACCTGCAGGAGCGCCCGCCGGGAAGCGGTGGACAGCTCGGCTGGCACCCCCAGCATCAGCTCATGGCGTGAGAACAAGAGCCGGCCGACCACCCGGAAGATCACCTGGCGGAGGAACTGCTCGGCCGCCTCGATATCCGCCAACTGCTCCACCCCAAGCGGCCAGCTGACCTCCACCTCGCCGGGACGGTCGGCCGCCAGCTCCAGGGCGGCGGTCCCGAACGCCAGCGCCCGGCCGCTGCCCTTCTGCCGGGCCAGCACGGCCGGCTCCTCGATCACTAGGCCATCACCCCTTGCCCAAACCACTACCTGGTCGGGGGAAAGGTCGATGCCGAAGCGGCGCAGGGCCACCGCCGCTTAGCCCTGCTCGCCCGCGGGAAGGAGCTTCAGGCTCGCCCCGAGTCCGGTGAGCTTGCCCACCAAATCCTCGTAGCCACGGTCGAGGTGATGGACATTGGTGAGCGAGCTGGCGCCCTCCGCGCAGAGAGCGCCGATCACCAGCGCCGCGCCCGAGCGAATGTCGGAGATGTTCAGCTCCGCGCCCCGGAGCGGCGCCCCACCCCGGATCACGGCGCTGCGGCCCTGGAGGCTGATCTCGGCTCCCAGCCGACGCAGCTGCTCGACGTGCTGGAAGCGGTTCTCGAAGAGCGCTTCCGAGACGGTGCTCACGCCCTCGGCCTGGGTCATCAAGGCGACGAACTGGGCCTGGAGATCGGTGGCGAATCCGGGGTGCGGCCAGGTGGTCATGTCCACCGCCCGCAGCCCGCTGCGGCGAGAGATCCTCAGCCAGGCGCCGCCCTCCTCCACCTCGCACCCCGCCCGGCGCAGCTTGTGCAGCACTTGGTCCAGGTCGTCACAGAAGAGGTGGTCGATCAGGATCTCGCCTCCGGTGGCCGCCGCCGCCATCGCGAACGTGCCCGCCTCGATGTAGTCGGCCCGCACCTGGTGCTCGGTCGGATGGAGTCGGGCCACCCCCTCGATCACGATCCGGTCGCCCCCCGCCCCGGAGATCCGGGCCCCCATCGCCTTGAGGCAAAGGGCGAGGTCCACGACATGGGGCTCTCGGGCGGCGTTGGAGATGACGGTTATCCCATCGGCCCGGGCGGCCGCCATCATCAGGTTCTCAGTGCCGGTCACGGTCGGCAGGTCCAGCTGGACATGGGCCCCGTGGAGCCGGGTGGCCCGGGCCCGGATCCCGAACTCGTCCTCATCTACCTCGGCCCCCATCGCCCGCAGCCCTTCCAGGTGCTGCTCCACCCGTCGCATCCCGATGTCGTCCCCCCCGGGAAGCGGCAAGGAGGCCTCGCCTCGGGAGACCAGCAGCGGGCCCAGCACCAGGAGCGAAGCCCGCATCCGGCGAGCCAGGTCACCGTTGGGTTCGGTCATGGTGATGCCCTGGGCGTCGATCTCGACCTCGCCGTCGGACCGGTCAACCCGGGCCCCCAAGCCACGCAGCAGCCGGCACATGGTCTCCACGTCCTCGATGGCGGGGACATTGCTGAGGCGGAGCGGGCCATCGGTCAGGATGGCGGCGGCCATCTGGGGTAGGGCCGCATTCTTACTGCCGCTGACCGTGACCCGGCCCCGAAGCGGGGTGCCGCCCCCGATCTCCAGACGTTCCGACGGCACGGCCCCGGAGCTGCCCTTGGGCTCAGACATGGGGACGGTCCAGCCGGGTCGCGTCGGCCTCCGCCCGTTGCTGGAAGGCAAAGCCGCCCCGCCGCCAGATCCGCCAGACCAGCAGCGCCAGCGCTACCAGCAGGAGCCCCAGAGCCACGGCCAGAATTTTGCGGTGTCCGAAGATGGCCAGGCCGACGCAACCTAGGATGGCGGTCGCCAGGTAGAACGTGATCGCCGTCTCCCTCGGGGTCAAGCCCAGCGCCAGCAGCCGATGGTGGAGGTGGCGGGCGTCGGCGTGAGCGAAACCCACCCCCTGGCGGCGGCGACGAAAGATGGCGAACGCCGTGTCCCCGATGGGCAGGGCCAGCGCCAGCACCGGCACGAACAAGGCCAGCGCCACGGTCACCTTGGCGACTCCCAAGATGGTGATGATCCCGACCAGCATCCCCAGCAGGTGGCTGCCCGAGTCCCCCATGAAGATCCGGGCCGGGGCGAAGTTGAAGACGAGGAACCCGAGGCAGCACCCGATCAAGGCGGAGGAGAGCAGGATCACCCCGCTCTGGCTGGGCTCGACGCCGAGGCGGTTCACCGCCGCCAGGAAGAGGACTCCGCCGACGATCGCGACGACCCCGGCCGCCAGGCCGTCGACACCGTCCAGCAGGTTGATCGAGTTCTGCATTCCCATCAGCCAGATGATGGTGATGGGAATCGTCGCCCAGGCCAAGTGGATGGCCAGGCCGGGCAAATTAACGGAGTGGATGCTGATGGCGAAGAGCCAGGCCACCGCCAGAGAGCAGAGCCCCTGGATCACCAGCTTGGTCCAGTAGGCCAGGCCCAGGATGTCGTCGGCGGCCAGGAGCACGGCGACGACCACCGCGATCACCACCACCTGGAGCCAGTCCTGGACCCCACGGCCGAAGGTGGCCATGGCCACCACGAAGCCGGCCATGATCGCGAGGCCACCCAGCCGGCCGGTCGGCTGGGTGTGGATGTGACGGCCGCCCGGCTGGGCCACCGCCCCCACCCGGAAGCTGATCCAGCGCGCCAGCGGCACGGTGGCCATGGTCACGACCACCGCCACCACCATGATGGGCAGAGCACTGAGGTAATGGTCGTTGACGGTGGGCACAATCAGGGCCCCAGTCAGCGGTACGGCAGCGGAAAGGCCTCACACAGGATTCGCGCCCGGGCCGCCACCTCGCGCTCGACCGCCCCGTCCCCGAGGTTGTGGATGGTCCGGGAGATCAATGCAGCGATCTCGTCCATCTGCTCCAGCCCCATCCCCCTCGTGGTGATGGCCGGCGTGCCGAGCCGGATCCCGCTGGGGTTGAACTTGCTGGCCTCATCGAAGGGAATCGAGTTGCGATTGACCGTGATCCGAGCTCGGTCGAAGACCTCCTGCACCGCCTTCCCGGTGAGCCCCAGGGGCCTCAGGTCGATCAGCATCAGGTGGTTGTCGGTGCCACCACTCACCAGCCTGAGCCCCTCTTGGAGCAGCCCTTGCGCCAAGCGTTGGGCGTTGGCCACCACCCGCTGGGCGTAACCCTCCATCTCGGGCTGACCCCAGGCGCGCAGGGCCGCCGCCTTGCCGGCAATGGCGTGCACCAAAGGACCGCCCTGGGCCCCCGGGAAGACCGCCTTGTCGATCGCCTTGGCGTGCTCCTCCGGGGACAGGATCATCCCTCCCCAGGGGCCTCGAAGGGTCTTGTGGGTGGTCAGGGTGACCACGTCCGCGTACGGCACCGGGCTGGGGTGGGCGCCCCCCGCCACCAGCCCGGCGAAATGGGCCATGTCGACCATCAGCACCGCGTCCACCTCGTGGGCGATCTCGGCCAGCTGGGGGAAGTCGAAGATCCTCGGATACGCGCTGGCCCCGGCCACCAGGACCCGCGGCCTGACCTCATGGGCCCGGCGCCTGATCTCCTCGTAGTCGAGTTGTTCGGTCTCTCGGCTGACCCCGTAGAACTCGGCGTGGTAGAAGATGCCGCTGAAGCTGACCGGAGACCCATGGGTGAGGTGCCCACCATGACTGAGGTCCAAGCCCAAGATGGTGTCGCCCGGCTGGCAGAAGGCCATGTAGGCCGCCAGGTTCGCCGAGCTGCCGCAGTGGGGTTGCACGTTGGCATGCTCAGCCCCGAACAGGGCGCAGGCCCGCTCCTGGGCCAGCGTCTCGATCTGGTCGACGAACTCACAGCCGCCGTAGTAGCGCTTCCCCGGGGTCCCCTCGGCGTACTTGTTGGTGAGCCACGAGCCCACCGCCTCCAGGACGGCGGGGCTGGCCACGTTCTCCGAGGGAATCAGCTCCAGGGTGTACTGCTGGCGATCCAGCTCCGCCTCCAAAAGTGAGGCGAGCTCCGGATCCGCCTGATGCAGGGCACTGAGCCGCTGTTCGGCGATCGCCATCTCAGTCCCTCCGAATCCCAGGTTCCTGCTCGGGGACAGGGACCCCCAGCTCGCGGGCGCTGAGCCTGCCCTCGCGGATTAGGACGAGCTGATCCCGAGTGAGGTCGAGTATAGATGAGGGTGGACGCAGAACCGGGGGGAACCGGTCCGCCAGGGCGCCGACCAACCCCGGGAGGGCCTGCAAGGCCGCGGCCGCGTCCAGGACGGGCTCCTCGCCGTGCCGGTTGGCGCTGGTGGTGGCCAGAGGGCCGGCCAGTCGCAGCAGCTCCAGAGCGACCGGGTGAGCGGGGATCCGGACCCCGACCGTCCCTGCACCTCCCAGGCCGTCTCCGAGTTCGGTTGCAGCCAGGATCAGGGTCAGCGGGCCCGGCCAGAAGCGGTCCGCTAGGGTGCGGGCGGTTGGTGTCCAGACCGCAAACTCCACCACCTCGTTCACCGTCGAGGCCATCAGGATGAGGGGCTGATCGGGGGGCCGCCCCTTGATCTTGCACAGGCGGGCGATGGCGTTGCCTCGATGGGCGCGACAGCCGATCCCAAACACGGTGTCAGTGGGAAACCCGACCACGGCGCCGTCGCCCACGGCCGCCGCCGCCCGCCTCAGACCGGACTCCGACGAGCTCCAGAGCTCGCCGCTCACCCGATGGTCACCTCGACCACCCGATTGCGTCCGGAGAGGTCTCGGTGCACCTGGGTCGTGGCCCGTGGCCAAACCGCAGCGCAGAGGCCGGCCACCTCGCCGGCCCGGCTGGGATCGACCTCCAAGAGCACCACCGCGCCCGGGTCCACCAGCCGGCTGAGTCCAGGTATCAGGGCCCGGTAGGAGTCCAGGCCATCGGGACCGGCATCGAGGGCAACACGGGGTTCCTGGTCGCGGACGCCGGGCGCCAGCCCGTCCGCCTCGGCACTGGTGAGGTAGGGGGGATTGCTGACCACCAGGTCGTACGGTCGGAGTTCTACCAGCGGACCTTCCCAGGAGCCCTGGAAGACCGGTACCCGCTCCGACACGCCAAGCCGCTGGGCATTGCTCCTCGCGATCTTCACCGCGGCTGGGGAGATGTCGACGGCGTCCACCGCGGCCGCAGATCGGGCGGCGATGGCGATGGCCACGCAGCCGCTGCCGGTTCCGAGGTCAGCGCAGCGGGGTTGGCCTTCTCGAGGCGCCAGACGCAGCCTCGATATCTCGACCAGCAACTCGGACTCCGGTCGGGGGATCAGCACCGCTCGGCTGACCTCAAACTCAAGCCCACAGAACTCCTTGTGGCCGACCAGATAGGCGACCGGCTCGCCCCCAGCGCGCCGGCGGACGAGCGCTCTGGCCTGGGCCAGCTCGGTCTCGGCCATAGGCCGCTCGAACTGCAAGTACAGCTCCAGGCGGGAGAGACCCAGCGCCTGGCCCACCAGAAGTTCGGCGTCCAGCCGCGCCGTCGGTGACCCCGCCTCGGTCAGGTAACCTGCGGCTCGGCGAAGGACATCCACTGCCCTCAGGCTCAGTTGGATTTACCTCGTAGCATGCGATTCGGCGACCGATGATTGGTCCTGTTACAGCAACGTAACGGAAAGAGCCAAGCTTACGTGAGCGAGCGGGGCTACTCTGCAAAGCGATGATGGGATCTAGCTCTCCTGTACCTACTATCGAGCATCGCCGTGCTCGCAGCCGAGGGCAGGCCTTGACTGAGTTCGCGGTGGTACTTCCAGTGGCGATCCTGCTGCTGGCTCTGGCGGCAACCGGCGGACAGATGCTGGTCACCGACATCAATATCACCCAAGCCGCGCGAGCCGGGGCCGTCGCCGCCCAGTACCAGTACAACCAAAGCAACACCACGACGGGTACGCCACCGGCGACGACACCGTGCACGTCCGGAACGACCCTTTCCCCTGAGATCTGCTTCGCCACGGTCGCCGCCGAGCAGGAACTCGGGGTCACGTCGATCCCCTGCAAGGTGACTGGGTCCGTGCCATCGGGCTGCCTCCAGGTCACCTTTACCCAGGATTCGGTCTCTGGGCAGCCGATGACGCAAGTCACCGTCTGGGACACCATCCAGCCCTACATCCCAATCTTCCCAGGGGTCACCATCAAAGCGAACGCGACGGCCCCGAGTTGAGACGCCTTCGGCCCCCGATCGGGCATCAGAAGATGGCTTCGAACCGCTCTCGGCCTGCCCAAGCGGGCCAGGTGATGGTCTTGTTCGCGATCTCCCTGGTGGTGCTGGTGGTGGCGGTGGGGCTTGCCATCGACGGCGGCTACGGGCTGCTCCAGTACCGCCAGGCCCAGAACGCAGCCGACTTCGCGGCCGAGGCCGGGGCCCAAGCGCTCTACCCCAACTGCACCGCCACCGGTAACCCGCTGCCGGCCAATGAGCTGATCTACGACATCAACGCCCTGATCGCGAACAACTCGCCCTCCACCCTCACCACTGGGATCGGCCCCTGGGGTTGGACCGGCTACTACCTGTCCTCAACCAAGCAGCCGTTGCTGCTAGCCGGCAAGCAGATTCCGATCTACAGCAACACGTATCCCGGTGGCCCGGCGCCTACAGGCGCCTGTGGCGTGCACCTTGACGTGGCCCCGCAGTGGCCTCCCTTCATCGCCCAGATGGTGGGCCTCAAAAAACTGAAGACCGCGGCCGGGGCTTCGGCCGTGAACCAAGCAGCCGCGGGCGGCCCGCAGACCGGCATCGCGGCCCTGGCGGAGAACGGCGCCCACACCATCCTGATGGCGGGCGACGGGGTGTTCGAGGTGCAAGGCACCATCTACGACAACAGCAACGGCTGTCTCACCTACGTCGCCCCCGGCACCTACCCCAACGAGACCATCGCCAATAAATGCGGGGCCTGGGGCACGTCCGACATCCTTGACGGGAAGCAGAGCGGGACCATGTACGACTGGGGGAACCTGGAGTACTCGACCGCCGTAACCACGCCTTGGGACTCGTGCTTCGACANNTGCAGCGCCAACAACACCAACGTCTATACCGACAATTGGATTACCACTGGCAAGGCCCCCCTCACCAACGACGGGATAATCTCGCCCTCGGCCCCGACCCCCCAGGCCGCCGGCTGCGGCTCGGAGACGATCGATCCCACCCCCACCACCGTATCCGGCGTGACGACCTACTACCCGGGCGTCTACACCCAGCCGCTGGTGATCACCGGCAACGCGGTCTTGGACAACTGCAGCCAGACCACCGGGATAACCGGGGCGGACCCGCCCAACCCGGGCGTCTTCTACTTCGTCCAGGGGCTGGCGATCCGGCCCGCGGCGGGCGACACTGTGACTGGCGCCGACATCGTGGTGGTCACCCAGAATCCCATTCCCAACGCTACGATCGCGGCGGCTAAGTCGGGCACCACTGGCGTTGACAACGGCTTCCAGAACCTCGGTGACGGCGAGCCGACGATCGGCAAGGGCAGTGGAGACTGCACCGTCAGCTCGAGCGGGGAGACGTGCAATACAGCTCCAGGATCGGGCTACACGTGCACCAGTGGTCCCGCCGGCACCAACTGCAACTCCGATGACAACGCCACCTGCGGCAACGCTATCTGCTTCAGTTCGAACGCGGTCGCGGCGGGTGCCGTCACCTGCGCCTCCGAGCCCAACTCGTGCCTAGGGCAGGGGCTGAACGACTCGCTGCAGATCGGTGGACAGGGCACGGTCACCCTATCTTCGCCTCAGGACGGGGAGTGGAACCAGTTCGTATACTGGCAACAGCCTAACGTCCAGTACCCCTCTGTTGGGGCTACCCTTGAGGCCAACATCGGGCTCGACAACCTGCTCGGTGACAGCGCCAACATCAACTTGAACGGGGTGCTGGTGGACGCCACCAACATCCAGGGCCAGAACCCCTCAAACGAACAGTATTGGGGTGGCAACGCCAGCCTACCCTTCGTCCCGGGCGGCATGCTGGTGGCGGGCTTTGGGATCGCCACCGGCCCCACCGGCTCCAACTACGGGGAGTGGGGCACCGGCCTCACCTGCGGCACGGGCCAGCCCGGGGCGGGCGGAGCCGGCTGCCGGATCGACATCAACGGCCTCGCCGACGTGGGCATGTTCCAGACTCAGGGTGAGACCCAGCTGGCGATCGACGGGTCTGCAGTCGCGATCAACGGGGTCCAAGGCTCAGCGATCCTCACCGGTTAGCAGATGAGGAAGGCACCGCGCGGTCAGGCGGTGGTCGAATTCGCGCTGGTGGCGCCGATCTTCTTCGCCTTGATCTTCGGCGTCATCGCGGCCGGATACCTCTTCTTCCAGAACTCGGCGATCGGCGACGGCGCCCAGGGCGGCGCCCGCGAGGCGCTGGTGGAGACCCAGTTCAACAGCATCACCAATCCCTTGGCGATGGGGAAAATATGCGAGTCGGGATTGCCCGTTGCGATCGAGACGGCGGTGCAGCGGGCCGCCAACATCCTGCCGGTGGACCCCAACCCCCTCTGCAACTACAGCGGGCCCAATAACGTGCTGACCCAGACCGCGGTGGCTGGCGACGCCTCGATCACTCTGACCGCCACCGGCGGCTTGGCCAGCCCCACATCGATCACGGTCAAGGTGACCTACGTGGCCCATCCGCTGCGGCCGGTACTCGCCACCACCATCACCTTGAGGTCCACCAGCACCCTGACAGTTCAGTCGGCAGCGAACGGGTAGCCGGCGGGTCAACCAGAGTGCTGATGGCCGTGACGCCATCAGCGATACGACGCGAAGTCGACCTTACTTCACGAGCCTAGAGCTCAGCAAACTGACTCGGTCGTTCCGGGCTGGGTTGGCACCAGCTGCGGGACAGGGACCTTGTCACCTAACCCCGAGGCGCGCCGGGTGCTGGCGGCAGGGAGCCCCAGGGCGACTCGGCCAGCGCCTCGCAGCGGTCTGTCGGACCCGATGACAGGCTGACGCCATCGCCACGCCCCGCTTTGTGGTACACCGGATCTCGTGAAAATAGGGGTCGTCTTCCCTCAGACTGAGGTCGGCGCCAACGTGGCTGCAATCCGCGCCTATGCGGAGGGGGTCGAGGCGCTCGGATTCACCCACCTGCTGGCCTACGACCACGTGCTCGGCGCCGACCCCGCGGTGCATCAGGGCTGGAGCGGCCCCTACGACATCCGGACCACCTTTCATGAGCCGATGGTGCTGTTCGGATATCTGGCCGCCACCACTTCAATGGAGCTGGTGACGGGAATCGTCATCCTGCCCCAGCGCCAGACGGCCCTGGTGGCCAAGCAGGCGGCTGAGGTAGACCTCCTGACCGGAGGCCGCTTCCGCCTCGGTATCGGCCTGGGCTGGAACGCTGTCGAGTACGAGGCGTTGGGCCGGAACTTCTCCAACCGGGGGACCCGGGTGGTTGAGCAGGTGGCCCTGCTGCGTCGGCTGTGGACGGAGCAGTCCGTCACCTACGAGAGCGCCCACGAGAAGGTGACCGGGGCCGGGCTGTCGCCCCTGCCGATCCAGCGACCCATCCCTATCTGGTTCGGCGCCAGGTCGCCAGTTGCGCTGCGCCGCGCCGGCCGGCTCGCAGACGGCTGGTTTCCTCAGGACGCTCCGGGACCGGATCTGGACAAGGCCAGGGCAATCGTCGAGAGGGGCGCCGCCGAGGCCGGGCGCGACCCCTCTTCGCTGGGCATGGAGGGCCGGGTCGGCTGGGGAGAAGGCGGCGCGGAGCAGCTGGTGGAGCTGATCGGGAGGTGGCGGGAGGTCGGCGCCAGCCACGTGGCGATCAACACCATGGGCGCTGGGCTGGGCTCAGTCGAGGGCCACCTCTCCATCCTCGCCACCAGCGCTGCCGCACTGGGCCTGGCACCGCGCTGAGCGGCCGTCCCGCCCCGACCGCCTGAGCTCGGACTATGCCCGAGCTCCCCGAAGTGGAAGCGCTGGCGCGCTCTCTGGACCTTCAGACCAGGGGTCACCGGCTGGAGCGCCTGGAACTGGCCTCCTTCTCCGCCCTCAAAACCGTCACTCCGCCTATCACCGAGCTGGTCAGTCTTCGGGTCCAGGGCTGGGAGCGGCGAGGCAAGTACCTCTGCCTTCGGCTGGACGGCCCCTGGCTGGTCATCCACCTGGCAAGGTCCGGCTGGGTCAGATGGTACGACCGCGTCCCCGCGGCGGCGGCCCGTCCCTCCCGAGGCCCCCTGACCTTGCGTGTCGGCCTCTCGGCTGAGAATGACCAGCCGGGCCGACCGGGCTTCGACCTCACCGAGGCCGGCACCGAGAAGCGCCTCTCACTGTGGGTGGTCGACGACCCCACTCGGATCGACGCTGTCGGCCGCCTGGGGATCGATCCCCTCGACCCGGCCTTCGACAGCCCGACCCTCGCCCGCCTGCTGGCCAGCGCGCCGGGCACGATCAAGTCGGCGCTCACCAGCCAGTCCCTGCTGGCCGGGGTGGGCAACGCCTACTCCGACGAGGTCCTCCACGCTGCGCGCCTCTCCCCATTCAAGGCGGCTCGCGGCCTCCGCGCGGACCAGGTGGCGGCGCTCCACACGGCCCTGGTGGAGATCCTCGGCGCCGCGCTGGTGCGGGCCCAGGGTCTCGCGGCAGGCCAGTTGAAGGACCAGAAAAGGTCCTCCATGCGAGTCCACGGGCGCACCGGGTCTCCCTGTCCGGTGTGCGGCGCCACCGTCCGCGAGGTGGCCTTCGCCACCAAGTCGCTGCAGTACTGCCCCACCTGCCAGACCGGCGGCAGGCCGCTGGCCGACCGCCGCCTCTCCCGGCTGCTCAAGTAACGTCTGAATCCCCTCCCCTACCCGGGGGCGTCCTCCAAGCTCAGCTGCAGGAGCAGGGTGTCGACCCAGCGCCCCTGCTTGAAGCCGACCTGGCGCAGCCGCCCGACCTCGACGAAGCCGGCCCCGAGGTGCAGAGCCGGCGAGGCGGGTTCTCCGGAGTCAGCGATCACCGCGAGCACCTGTTTCGCCCCCCAGGTCCGAGTCGCCGAGATGAGCTCCATCATCAGCCGCCGGCCGTGACCCTGGCCGGTCCGCCGGGGAGCAATGTAGATGGAGTCCTCCACCG
>PKXE01000226.1:0-1919 GCA_003132265.1 Candidatus Dormiibacterota bacterium
GTCGGTGAATCCGGCTCCGGCAAGTCCACGGCGCTGCTGGCGGTGCTCGGTCTGCTCGGGGCCGCGCGCGTCACCGCGGCGCGCGCGAGCTTCGCCGGCATCGACCTGCTGCGCGCGGCCGCCAACCTGCGCGGGCGGCGCATCGGCATGGTGTTCCAGGACCCGGCGGCGGCGCTGAACCCGGCGTTGACGGTCGGCCTGCAGGTCGCCGAGCCGATGCTGGTGCATCGCGGCCTGCCGCGCCCCGAGGCGATGGCGCGGGCGACGTCGCTGCTGGCGGAGATGGGGATCGCGCGGGCCGCCGAGGTGATGCGCGCCTATCCGCACCAGCTCTCCGGCGGCATGAAACAGCGGGTGACGCTGGCGATGGCGCTGGCGCCGGAACCGGAGCTGCTGCTGCTGGACGAGCCCACCACGGCGCTCGACGTGACGGTGGAAGCGCAGATTCTCGATCTGCTGGAGGGGCTGCGGCGGCGGCGGGCGCTGTCGATGCTGCTGGTGAGCCATAATCTCGGCATCGTCGATCGCATCTGCGACCGGGTGACGGTGCTGTATGCCGGCCGCACCGTGGAGTCCGGGCCGACCTCCGCGGTGCTGGGCGCGCCCGGCCACCCATACACGCGGGGCCTGCTCGGCGCGCTGCCACGGCCGGACCGCGCGCACCGCGGGCGGCTGCTGCCGATCCCGGGCGGGCTGCCGGACATGGTGGTGCCCGAGGGCGGCGCCGCTGATCCCGGCTGCAATTTTCGCACCCGCTGCGGCTTCGCGGTGGACGCCTGCACGGCGCCACAGACGCTGCAATCTTCTGGCGAAACGATCGCGCGTTGCCATCGCGCCGAGTTCGTCCGCCGGCAACCGGTGCCCGGCAGCGAGCCGTCCGATGCAACGCCCGATGGCCCGCCGGACGGTGCCACGCCCCGCGCCGCAGCGTCCCCCGATGCCATGCCCCGCGATGCCGTGCGCAGCGCTGCCGGGTCCCCCGATGCCATGCCGCGCGATGGCGCGCCGCTGCTGCTGGCGGACCACATGTCGCGCGCGTTCCGCAGCGGTGCGTTGCTCGACTGGATGCCGGCCCTCGCGCGCGCCCTGCACCTGCGCGGCGGGACCTCGGTGCAGGCGGTGGATGAAGTTTCGCTCGGTATTCGATCGAGTGAGGTGCTCGGTCTGGTGGGCGAGTCCGGCTGTGGCAAGTCGACGCTCGGCCGGCTGCTGCTGCGGCTGCTGCCGGCCGATGCCGGACGACTGCGTTTCGCCGGCGACGAGGTGCCGCCGGCGCCGGACATTTCATTCCGCCGGCGGGCGCAGATCGTCTTCCAGAACCCCGACAGCTCGCTCAATCCGCGCCACACGGTGGACGCCATCCTGCGCCGTCCGCTGGCGCGTTTCGGCCTGGCCCGCGGCCAGCAGGCGACGCAGGAGGTCGAGCGGCTGCTGGCGGTCGTGCGGCTGCCGCGCGACTATCGCACGCGCTATCCGCACCAGCTCTCCGGCGGCGAGAAGCAGCGGCTCTCGCTGGCGCTGGCCCTGGTCGGGCGGCCGCGGGTGCTGTTCCTGGACGAGCCCACGGCAGGGATGGACCCGCGGGCTCGGCTGCTCACCTGGGAGATCGTGGAGGAGGCCAAGCGCGCCGGCACCACCGTGGTCCTCACCACCCACTCCATGGAGGAGGCGGAGCGGCTGGCCGACCGGGTGGCGATCCTGAACCACGGCACCCTGGTCGCCTTCGACTCCCCGGCGCGCCTCCGCGCCCAGACTGACTCCGACCTGCTCCACCTCGAATTGGCGTTCGAGCTGCCCCCGCCGATCTTGGCGGAGCTGCGGGGACTGGCGGTGGTCGAGAGCCTCGTCACCCTGGGCGGCGGCAGCTACGACCTCCGGTCCCCGGCCCCGCGCGAGGCCGCCGCCGCCGTGACCCAGCT
>PKXE01000226.1:1939-3629 GCA_003132265.1 Candidatus Dormiibacterota bacterium
TGCTCATGCTGCGCCAGGGAGAGAACCTCCTGGTGATCCTGGTGCTCCCAATCCTGCTGCTGGTGCTGTTCACCAGCAGCAGAATCTTCCCCGCCGGCTCGGTCCGCCCGGTCGATTTCCTGGTGCCCGGCATTTTGACCGTGGCGGTCATGTCGACCGGCATGGTCACCCTCGGCATCTCCACCGCCTATCAACGCTACTACCGGGTCCTCAAGCGGCTCGGGGGCTCCCCCCTTCCGCGCAGCGCGCTGGCGGCCGCCAAGGCGGCCGCGGTGCTGCTGGTCGAGGTTTTCCAGGTGGTACTGCTGGTAGCGATCGCCGGTCTCGGGCTGGGCTGGTCCACCCCCGGCTCGCTAGGATTGGCGGTCCTGATCCTGGTGGTGGGGGCGGTGGGGTTCGCCGGGATCGGGCTGGCGCTGGCCGGGGCGGTGCGCGCGGAGCTCACCCTGGGCGGCGCCAACGGGCTCTTCCTCTTGTTCCTGATCCTGGGCGGGGTGGTGCTGCCGGTGGATCACCTCCCCGCCTTTGTCCAACCACTGGCGACCGTCCTGCCCGCGACCGCGCTCAGCTCGTCGCTGCGGGCGGTTCTGGAAGGGTCGGCACCCGGGGCCGGGAATCTCGCCCTCCTCTGCGGTTGGTCGGCGGCCGCTGTGGTCGCGGCGGCACTCTGGTTCCGGTGGGAGTAACCGGAGCTCGATTGGGGCAGGCGGTGAGGGAGCGCCTCGCTCCCGGTGGTACCGTTTGACGTCCAATTCAGTAGAGGTGGGATGGTCATGACTTTCCTTGGCTCCAAGACGACGGTGCCGGTACCTTCCGCAGCGCTCCCCGGGCGCACATCTGAGATGGAGGTGCGGGGAATGCACTCGGTTTTGGGCACGGGTCTCAAGCCGCCGTTCCCCGAGGGATTGGAGCAGGCCATCTTCAGCCTGGGCTGCTTCTGGGGCGGGGAACGGGACTTCTGGAAGCTGGCCGGGGTCTACACCACCGCGTCCGGTTACAGCGGCGGCCTGACCCCCAACCCCACCTACGAGGAGGTGTGCTCCGGCCGGACCGGTCACGCGGAGTCGGTGCTGGTCGTCTTCGACCCCGCCAAGCTGTCTTACCAGCAGCTGCTCAAGACCTTCTGGGAGAGCCACGACCCCACCCAGGGTATGCGCCAGGGCAACGACGTCGGGACCCAGTACCGCTCGGCCATCTACTTCCTCACTGAGGAACAGCGGCAGACCGCCGAGGCCGCCCAGGAGCAGTACCAAAAGGCTCTCACCAAAGCTGGGCTGGGGGAGATCACGACCGAGATCTTGGGCGCGGGCCCTTTCTACTACGCCGAGGAATACCACCAGCAGTACCTGGACAAGAACAAAGGTGGGTACTGCGGGGTGGGTGGGACCGGGGTCAGCAGTCCGATCGGGGTGCTCTCAGCCTCCTAAGCGGAGCGCCGCCTCAGTCGGAGGCGGTGCTGCCCGCGGGGCGCGAGAGCCGTTCCCGGGCGGCTGACGGTACGGGCCGCAGCAGTAAGAGGGCGACCAGCAGCGCCACCAGCAAACAGACCGCGAACACCCTGAACCCCGCGTCGGTGGAGTGGACCAGGGCGTGTCCCAAATGGGCCGACAGAACCCCGCCGGTGCCCAGGAACGCCCTCACCGCAACCGCGGGTGGCAGGCTGGTCTCGGCCGCGATCAGCGCCAGGGTG
>PKXE01000028.1:0-4034 GCA_003132265.1 Candidatus Dormiibacterota bacterium
CCTGCACAGCGAAGACGGTGCGGTCGCGGTCAAGGGCTTCTACGAGGGGATCCCCGAGCTCAGCGCCTCGCGGCGAGCCGAGATCTCCGCAGTCGCCTTCGACGACGACGCTTACATGCACCAGCTTGAGCTCACCGAGGTACATGGCGAGCCTGGATACACCACGCTGGAACGTCTCTGGGAGCGGCCCACCCTTGAGATCAACGGGNNGAACATGTGCAGGCCCAGGCGGCGGCGGGGGTCAAGGTTTCGGTCCACGTCGATGCCGGCGGGGTGGCCGCCTACACAATCTCATCCGATCACCCGGCGGTCCGCGCCGCCACAGCCGCCTTGGAGCATGTCTACCCCGGTGAGGCCGTCCTCCTGGCCAAGATTGGAGGGACTTTGCCCGCCACTGTCCTCTTCGAGGAGGTGCTCAGTGCCAAGACGCTCTTCTTCTCCTTCTCGACCTCCGACGAGAAGCTTCACGCGCCCAACGAGTTCATGCGCATCCGCCGGCTCCGGGAGGGAATGCGGGCCTGGGAGCAGCTCTGGCGGCTATTGGCGGGCGGCTCTCACCGGTTAGCGACCAAGTGAAGCAGTACAAGTATCTTCCCCGGCACGGTGCCCATTGACTTCGGGAAAAGAGCATCCGTGCTAGATTCCCAGCCCAATTCTGAGCTGAGCCGGCTCAGCGAGGAGTTCTTTCAGGTGATGAATTCGACGGATCCATTCAGCGCAACGATGCTGGGTGTATCTGGATTTGACGCCCTGGTGCCCGACCCCAGCCGGGCCGGTTGCCGGCGCAACGCGGCGCGGTTCGCCCGTATCGAAGAGCAACTCAGCGCAATCGATCCGGAGTCCCTGAACCAGGCCGACCGCATAAACCACGCTGTCCTGGGCCGGCTCGCCTGGGGCGCCCGATCGGATCTGGAGCACGGACTCTGGGAGGCGAACGCCTCAGCTGCGGGCTATGCTTCGCCGCAGGCGCTAGCGTTCCAGGCGGTACCGACAGCTCCCCTAGGCAACGCCGCGGCGGTGGACGGGTACCTGCAGAGACTCTCGGCGCTGGGCGACTACTTCGACGCGATACTCGATCGATACCGCCAGGCCAAGGCCGATGAGCGGGTGCCCACTCGGGCGGGTGTACTCCAGGCCGTCGAGCAGCTCGACGGACATCTGGGCCTGAGCTTGGCGGACGACNNATGGGCGAGATCGTACAAGCAGGAGTCCGTCCGGCCATGCGCCGCCTCAGGGCTGGTCTGCAGGACGAACTCCTCCCGGTGGCGCGCGGCGATGACCGGGTGGGGATCCGCTTCGTTCCGGGTGGCGAGGAGGGTTACCTGGCGGCAGTCCGTCGCCACACCACCACGGAGCTCTCCCCCGCGGAGATACACCAGATCGGTCTCGAACGGATCAGCAGCCTGCAAGCTGAGTGGTCAGAGCTGGGCAGCCGCGTTCTGGGAACGACAAATGTTCCGGAGATCCTTCGAAGTCTGCGAGACGACCTTTCACTCCGCTTCTCCGATTCAGCGCAGATCGTCACCATCGTCGCCGATGCTCTCAATCGGGCGGAAGCGGTCCGCGACCAGTGGTTTCCTGAATACCGGCTCCCCGCCTGCATCATCGAAGAAATCAATCCGATAGAGGTCAACAACGCAGCGCTTGCGTACTACCGACCAGCTGCGGTCGATGGGAGTCGTCCAGGTGCTCACTGTGTGCTGACGGCAAACCCGGAACAACGCTTCGTCTTCGAATATGAGGCTCTGGCCTTCCATGAGAGNNCTCGCTGAACTGCCTTCGTACCGCCGACACTTGGACGCGGAGGTGTGCGGCTACATCGAGGGCTGGGGGCTGTACAGCGAGCGGCTTGCTGACGAAATGGGCCTATACACGTCGGACCTTCAGCGCCTTGGAATGGTCTCGTTCGAGGCGCTACGCGCCTGCCGGCTCGTGGTCGACACGGGCATGCACCACCTGGGCTGGACGCGCCAGCAAGCCAAGGATTACATGTGGAGCAACACGGCGACCCCATTGNNCAGCAACGAGATCGACCGCTACATCGCTTGGCCCGGCCAGGCGCTCGCCTATATGGTCGGCTGTCGCGAGATCCGCCGTCTACGAGCAACTGCGAAGCAGAGGCTCGGCGCCCGGTTCGACATCCGGGGATTCCACGGCGCGGTGCTCAGCAACGGCGCGGTTCCTCTAGGCGTGCTGGAAGGGATCCTGTTGACGTGGATCGACTCGGTCCCGGCGTGATGAGCCACCAGGCCCGGAGGAAAGCCGCGAAGGAGAGGCTTGCACTGGAGAAGGACTGGCTGTTGGCTGGCGTCGGTTTGGCGGCGCGGCCGCGGCGATCGGCAATCGGCGAGAGATCGTTCAGCGCCGATTATTAGTTACGGAGGAAGCGTAGTGGGAAGAGCGTCAGTAGNNTACCTGGAACCAGCTTGGGAAATGCCCGCTGTTGTCATACGTGGCCAGGAGCCCGGCCCAACCTTCGCGGTGACCAGCGGCATGCACGCCGCGGAGTACGTGCCGATCGAGGCGGTCACCCGCCTCACCCGATGGCTCGACCCTGCTCGGCTGCGAGGCACGGTTCTCGCGGTCCTGCTCGTCAACACCCCAGGCTTCTATGAGCGGTCGATCTACGTCAACCCCCGGGACGGCCGCAATCTCAATCGATCCTTTCCTGGCGATCCCACTGGCAGTCCTGCTGAGCAGGTGGCCGCCTTCCTTCTCACCGAACNNATTGATGGGGCGGACGCCTATGTGGATGCTCACTGCGGCGATCTGATCGAGGCGCTCAGCCCGTTCACCTTGTGGACCCGCGCTGGGGACCCGGCGGTGGCGGCAAGGTCACGGGCAATGGCCGCCGCCTACGGATTCGAGCACACCCTAGGGGTTGACCCTTCCTCCGTCCCTGGCGCCGCCTACGCCGCCGGAGCGCTCCGGGGGGTGCCCTCGATCATCGCCGAGATCGGGCAGCAGGGGATCTGTGATGAGCCGTCAGTCCAACGTCATCTCGGCGGGCTGCAGAGCGTGCTGGCCCACCTCGGGATGATCGACCCCGTCGCTGAACCGTCGGCGCCTCCAGTCTCCATGGATCGGATGGTATGGATGAGGACCGATATCTCGGCTACCTACCATCCGAGCGTTCAAGTTGGGGAATGGGTTGCTGAGGGCCAGCGGGTCGGCGAATTGAGGGACATCTTCGGCGATACGGTCGCCGAGATCTATGCCAACGCCGGCGGACTCGTGGTGTTCCTGGTGACCTCGCTGGCAGTCAAAGCTGGGGATCCCTTGCTCGGGGTCGGAGTACCAGAGGCCTCGTGAACTCNNCCTCAAGGGAGCACCAGCGGGCAAGCTCGGCGCTGCGGTCCGAGGCCGCGTTCCGTGCTTACCGACCAAGCCAAGGTGACCGATTCCGCAGGACAGTCGCACAGGCATCTCCGCCCGGAATTGAGCGGTCGCGGTTTTGAGGGCTGCTGTCGATCCCGAGACCCTGATCATACCCGGCCCGGAGCAAGGGGCAGCCGGCCGGTGGACGTCCCGTAGCAGCGAAATTGGCGACAGCACATTGAGGTCAGGTGGGGGCGACGCGTGATCGGCTTCATGTTGCGGCGATTCGGGCAAACGGTGATTGTAGTGATTGGGGTGACCATTGTGACCTTCATCCTGCTTCACCTGCTCCCAGGAAGCACGGTAAGGGCGATCCTGGGGCCCCGGGCCACGCCAGTCGCCATTCACCAGTTGACGGTCGAGTTGGGACTGAACAAGCCGCTGCCGGTTCAGTACCTGATCTGGTTGAACAACCTGATCCATCTGAACCTCGGCTACTCCTACAAGCTGGACCAGCCGGTGGTCGCTCTCCTAGGCCAGCGGATACCGAGGACCCTGTTCCTGGTCGGCTCGTCGCTGATTCTGGCCATCCTCTTGGCTATCCCGTTGGGCATTCTGCAGGCGGTGCGTCGCAACAAGCCCGATGACTATGTAATGACCGGCCTCTCCTTCATCTTCTACTCGATGCCGACTTTCTGGCTGGGGCTGCTGCTGAT
>PKXE01000028.1:4039-4235 GCA_003132265.1 Candidatus Dormiibacterota bacterium
AAATGGCATGATCCTCCCGGTCGCGACCTTGACCCTGGTCACCGTCGCCCTCTTCAGCCGGTACATGAGAAGCTCGGTCTTGGAGCAGATGGTCCAGGACTACGTCCGGACTGCGCGCGCCAAGGGACTCTCCGGTCAGAAGGTTCTGTTCCGTCACGTCGTGCGCAACGCGCTGATCCCCGTGATCACGCTGATC
>PKXE01000018.1 GCA_003132265.1 Candidatus Dormiibacterota bacterium
CGACGCCAAGGTGACGCAGATCGTTGATGGGCCCAACGACTTGATGCGGATGCGTATAGGACACGCGCTTGTGCGCGCCCAAGAGCCGGTCAAGGGGATGAAATGACGGTTGGACCTCTGCAGGACAACCCGGTCGTCTCGTCTGAGCGGCAGGGAGCAGTGGCGATCGTCACCCTGCAACGCGCAGGAGCGCTCAATGCGTTATCGGTGCAGATGGCGAAGGCGATGACTGAGAGCATCAGAAGGTTCGCGGACGACCGCTCGATTTGGGTCATCGTCCTTCGCGCCAGTGCGGGGCGAGCCTTTTCTGTGGGCGCCGACCTCAAGGAGACCATAGGCATGTCGGACGACGAGCTGCTCAAACGCCGGGATACGTTGCGCGAGATGTTCGCCTTGATCCGGGCGATCCCGCAGGCAAGTATCGCCTCCGTCTTTGGCTTCGCTCTCGGAGGAGGGTGCGAGATTGCTTTGAGCTGCGACTTGATTGTAGCGGCTGATGATGCGATATTCGGTCTCCCGGAGCTCCGAGTGGGACTGATTCCTGCGGGAGGGGGAACTCAGCTGCTTTCGCAATCGATCGGCGTACGGCAAGCGAAGGAACTAATGTTCACCGCCCAGCAGGTCGACGCGTCGCGCGCGCATGCGCTTGGAATAGTCTCGAGACTGGTGCCGCGAACACGACTAGACGAGGCGACCATGGAGCTCGCCCTCGAGATATGCCGTTCCTCGCCGAGCGCAGTGCGCATAGTCAAGCGAGTCATGGACGGCTCGGCGGGGCTTTCCGCGCATGCCGCTCTGGTGGTCGAGGAAGAGGGCTGGAAGGAGGTGAGCCAAACGTCAGACCGCAACGAAGGGGTTGCTGCCTTTGTGGAAAAGAGGACCCCGAGATGGGAGAACCGATGATCAAGCGGGTCCCCATGTCGGGCCCACTCAGCGGCAAGGTGGCCATCGTCACCGGCGGCAATGGCGGCATCGGCCTTGGCATGGCCCGCGACTCTGCCGACAATTCGGCGGCGACGGTGACGCTTACGGCCACCAGTTTGACCGGCGTGTTCGGTGCCGGCGGTTCGCTGGGCTTCTGTGATCCGCAGGCCTCGGTGGCCTTCGGCTACGCCATCAACACCATGGGCCCCCGTTGGCAGAACCCCCGCAATCGAGCGCTTATTGACGCCTTGTACGGTTGCCTGTAGGTGCCGCGAGTCCCCCGGCCACCCCCTGCGACCAGGTAACGTGCACGCGGTCCCATCACGGCTACCGCCATCGACGGCACGAGGAGATCCACGCCATGCTCGCCAGCACCTATCCCATTCTCGACATCTTCTTGACGATGCTCGAGGTCTTCCTGTTCATCATCTGGGTCTACCTGATCTTCGTGGTCTTCCTCGACATCTTCCGCAGCCACGACATGGGCGGACTGGCCAAGGCGCTATGGGTGATCGGCCTGATCATCCTGCCCTTCCTCGGTGCGTTCATCTACCTGATCGTCCGCGGCGGCAAGATGCACGAGCGGGCCGCCCACGCCGCCCAGGCCCAACAGAGGGCCTTCGACGCCTACGTGCAGGAGGCGGCCGGCAGCAGCAGTGCGGACCAATTGGCCAAACTGGCCGACCTCAAGGAGAAGGGCGCGCTCACCGAGGCTGAGTTCGCCGCCCAAAAGGCCAAGATCCTCGGCTAGATAGCTCCGCTCGCTTCTCTCCACTTTGGAATCAGAGTGGAATCGAAAGGCCATTTTGTATCCGAAGCTTGGATCCGGGGCCATCCCTGCCTGGAGAAAATGCCGGCCCACGATGGCGAAGCTGTCAAAGCTTCTGGGTCGGCGGTCCCGCACTATGGGCCAACACTGGACCAAACGACCTGCCGAACCGCTACCTAGTTGTCCTGCGTTCTCTCCCTGTCCACACAACCTTCGATGCCTTTGACCGGCGCTCCTTGGCGGCAGCACTGAATCGGTGCTCGGCGCCCTGCGGTGTGATCCCACCGACGACCTCCCCGATTGCTCGCCAACTGGCTCCGCATTGCCGGGCGTTCTCCGCTGAAGCCTTGGACAAACGCTCTGCCGACCGTCGAAGGTGATCGGCAAAGCAAAGGGTGGCGAGCGACGCCGCCGGCTCACCAGATATACCCACGACCGCTTCCTGGCGACCGGTCTCGATCAAGCGGTCGGCGACCATATCGAGATCAGTTGCCATAGCGCCAGCCTAGCCGCCGGTGGTCAAGACTTCAACTATGTGTTGACAACCATGTGTTGACGATCTAGATTCAACACATGGTTGAAACGGGGATCGAAGAACTCCCCCCCGAATCAGCACGAAATCCGGACGCTCAGGGGGGCCGCCTACTCGGCGGGCTCGATTGGATCCCGTCAGCAGTGCGAGCCCACCGGTGCCGCTGGATCGTCGTCGTCGTGGCGGTGATCCTCCCGACCGTCGCCGCAGGNNGCGGTGCACAACAGCCCTGCCGAGCGAGCCCCACACGCCTTCACGCCTCTGGCAACCGCCTCGACCACGACGACCGCTCCGACGTCCACCACGACAACCACTCTCCCGACTGCAGTCACGCCGGTGCCAGCATCCACTCCTGCTGCGATCGCCTCGACGACTGTGCCCGTCGCCTCACTGGTTGCCGAGGTAGAAGCTGCCGGGGTGGAGCCGGGTTCTACCTGGAGCTGGACTATGGGGGACACCACGACGCAGTGTGGTGTCATTCCCGGAAACGGCGCCGGAACCGGCTGCACGTTCGGGGCAGCTGGGGCCGCGCAGACCGTTTTTTCCGGATCACCCTCCCTCGCTCTCGTCGCCCAC
>PKXE01000167.1:0-2763 GCA_003132265.1 Candidatus Dormiibacterota bacterium
CCTCATGGACTGATCGTCTGATCATCAGACACACTATTCGCCCTTAGCCATCGTGTCAAGGTGGCTTTTGGGCGGGATGCTAAGCGTGGCGCCTCGCCAGATAGAGGCAGGTGCAATAGCTCTTATCTATCGCATCGCCATGGGCGGCCAGGACCGCGGCTAACCCGTCGAGAAGTCGGCCTCGGGCAGCAGGCTCCAAGAGCCGATGGTCCGACTGGGCCTGGAGCTGCCCGAGGTAGCGGGTGGCCCTATCGGTAGTGGACCACGGATAGTCCTCCCTAATCGCGTCAACGAAGAGACCACTCGCTTCGATCTCCAACCGTCGGTCTACGTCAACCTCTTCGGGGACTCCCGCCGCCAGGTGCGGCACCTCGCGCCGGTATACGTCATTGATCGCTTCGTCCAACCCTGAATTGGTATGTCCTTGGTTGAGGGCGCTGTTCCAGAAAAAGGCCAGGCGGTCCCCGTCGCCGAGCGCTTCACGAGCTTTGATGAACCTGACCTCGGGCCGCACCCAGTCCCAGGCCTGGGCCGAGGTCACCAGGCGAAGCGGCTCGCGGGGCAATGCCCAGTCCTCGAACCAAGCGTCCTCCACTCGCACGCCGACCAGATCCCTGGTCTTCTGGCGCGCTACCCGGGCCATCTCCGGGCTGGGTTCCAGGGCGGTCACTAAGAGACCGCGCGCGGCCAGCGGCCGAGTGGCGTGCCCGGTGCGGCAGCCCACCTCCAGAGCCGGGTCACCAGGGCGCAGCTCCCCGAACTCCACGACTCGGTCAAAGACCACTTCCGGGTAGCCGGGCCGGGACTGGTCGTAAAGCTCGGCGACCTCCCCGAACACCAGCGGTTGCTCGCGGCCTTGAGCGTCCAACTAGTTCCTCCAGGGCCTGAGTGACACCCATTGTCTCGCGGCGATCGGCCCCTGGCTGAGGACCACCGAGATCGCATCTGGGCAGGGCTATGATGGGCGTGACATCGCGAACTCCCGGCGACTCGGTCAGCGGCCGGATCCCCCGGGGCCGCTCTCCGGGGCTACGGGACCAGCCAACTGTGAGGAGCCATGGACGTGATCGAGATGTCGGTGGATAGCATTCGCGTCCACATGCCCAGCGGGCAGCACGTAGTGGTGCTGAAGCAGAAGGACGCCGAGCGCTTCCTGCCGATCTGGGTGGGGATGGCGGAGGCCAACGCCATCGCACTGAAGATCTCGGGGATCAAGCCTGACCGTCCGCTCACCCACGACCTGATGGTGAACGTGCTCAATCTCTTGGAGGTGACCGTGAGCCGGGTGGTGGTCTCCGAGCTGCGGGACGACACCTTCCACGCGCGGATCATCGGGATGCGCGGAGACAAAGAGCTGGTATTCGACGCCCGCCCCAGCGATGCCATCGCCTTGGCGGTTAGAGTCGAGTCGCCGATCTACGTCGTCGAGGAGGTTCTGGATCAGGCGGGGGTCCTGCCCGACAGCCCGTCCGAGGACGGTGGCCGGCTGGCGGTATTCCAGCAGATGGTCAACGACATGAACCTGCCCGACCTCGACACTCCCGACGCCTGACCAGCCTCGAAGGCCAGCATGGCGGAATGGCAGACGCGGCGGTCTCAAAAACCGTTGAGCGCAAGCTCGTGTGGGTTCGACTCCCACTGCTGGCACCACCAGATGCTAAGTCAAAAGATGGCGTGTTTTGTAGACCATTTCCCGATGACGCCGACGATCGAGCCCGGGGAGGGCGCCGTGGTGGCCACCTCCGGCCCCGGCCAGTGGGCCGTGCACAAGTGGGCGGCTGACCAGGCGCGAGTGGCTGACGATCGGGGCTGGGGCCCGCTGCCTTGGCGGTGCGTTCACGGCCTTGCTGTTTGNNGGCCGCGCCCACTTCGGGTCCGCGCCGGTCCGATCTGCACCGGATCGTCCCGGACCTGGGGCCTGGCCTTGGAGGGTCATGACCGGTGCTTTGCCGGCGGTAGGATGGCGCCATGACCCGGGAGGACGAGGTCCCTCTGGCTCTCCTCTAGGGGGAGGGACCCCCGCCCAGCTTTCGAAGCGGGCCGGGATTCCTGAGCGCACCTTGCGCAGCGGCCTGCGTTGCCTAGAGCGCCCAGCCGACGCGTTCCCCGACACCCTCGCACTGACGGAGCGGGGCCACGGGGTGATCACCGGCGGGGCCGGCGCCAGCCTGGCCGGGAGCACCGGCGAAGCACCGCCCGCTGAGGCCGGCTCGGGCTCGGCCCTGCTCGCCCTCCCCGTGATCCTGGTGCTCGCCCTGGCGGCCAGCGCCGCCGCTGACCCGGGCACGACCACCACCTGGGGCGGCGCCTGACGGTGCCGGCCCCGGGGGNNTGATCCCCGCCCTGGAACGCGACGGCTGGTCGGAGGTCGCGTTGGTCGGGGGCAGCCACCGCCAGTTCATTCACCTGCGCAAGCGGGGCCGGGTCACGGTGCCCGGCACCCTCGACGACGAGCTTGCGCCGGGCACGCTCGCGAGCATCCGGCGGGTGGCCAGCCTGCCCCTCCCGAGGGGACGGGTGATGGCGACGGCCCCCGGGCGATCCACCCTCGGCTACGCCGTCATCGTGGAGCCGACCCGTACTGGGTTCTCGGCCTATGTGCCGAATCTCCCCGCGTGCGTCACGACCGGCCGGACGCTGGCCGAGATCAAGCGCCACATGGCGGAGGCCATCGCTCTCCACCTGGCCGGGATGCGCGCGGACGGCGCGCAGATCCCGAAGGCGGCGGCGACCGCCGCCATCCTGGTCGTCCCTCGGGCGATC
>PKXE01000167.1:2848-4090 GCA_003132265.1 Candidatus Dormiibacterota bacterium
CAAATTGCGGATCGGAGGGATTCTCTGTGAGGATGACAGCTGGGGACGCGGGGCTGGCGACCGCCGAGATCGTGGGCATCCCGCACTTCATAGGGGGCCAGAAGCGATCCTCACCGGGATCCTCCTCCCTGCCGGTCTTTGACCCCGCTACCGGGCGGCAGACCAGCTCAGTCCCAGTTGCCTCGGCACCTGAGGTGGATGAAGCCGTCGCTCTCGCGGTGGCGGCGCAGCCGGCCTGGGCGGCCACCACCCTGGCGCAGCGGGCCGAGATCTTCTTCCGCTTCCGCGAGCTGCTGACCAGGAATGCCGACGAGTTGGCGCAAGCCGTCACCCGGGAGCACGGAAAGGTCCTCTCGGACGCTCGGGGAGAGATCTCCCGCGGACTGGAGAACGTGGAGTTCGCCTGTGGTCTCTCGCACTTGCTGAAGGGAAGCAAGTCGGCGGCCGTTTCTTCCAACATCGACGTCGAGGAGTACCGCTTCCCGGTCGGGGTGGCCGTCGGCATCTCCCCCTTCAACTTCCCGGTCATGGTCCCGTTGTGGATGATCTGCAGCGCCCTCGCCTGCGGCAACGCCTTCATCCTCAAACCCAGCGAGAAGGACCCCAGCCCAGCTGTCTTGCTGGCGGAACTGTTCGCCGAGGCCGGCCTGCCCGCCGGCGTCCTCAGCATCGTCCACGGCGACGTCAGCACCGTGAACCGGCTCATAGACCATCCCGACGTCGCGGCGGTCAGCTCGGTCGGATCGACGCCGGTAGCGCGGCAGATCTACCAGCGAGCGGCCCAGCATGGCAAGCGAGTGCAGGCTCTCGGAGGCGCCAAGAACCACATGGTGGTTCTGCCGGACGCCGACCTCGAGGCCGCTGCCGACGCCGCGGTGTCGGCGGCCTTCGGGTCCGCCGGCGAGCGCTGCATGGCCATCTCGGTGCTGGTCGCGGTCGGGGAGGCGGCCGATCCGCTAGTGGATATGGTCGGCTCCAAGATGGCCCGCCTTCGGATTGGACCTGGCAGTGATCCGTCGTCACAGATGGGCCCGCTGGTCACCGGCGAGCACCGGGATCGGGTCGCCTCCTACATCGCAACCGGCGAGCGGGAGGGAGCGACGGTGGTGGTGGATGGCAGGTCGAGGACCTTTGATGGCGGCGGCTTTTACCTGGGCGCCTCCCTGCTCGACAACGTCACGGCTGCCATGCAGGTTTACCAGGACGAGATCTTCGGCCCAGTGCTCTGCGTCGTCCGCTGCG
>PKXE01000157.1 GCA_003132265.1 Candidatus Dormiibacterota bacterium
GAATCATCAAACCGCGCACCACCCCGAGCTGGCGGACCACTTTGTAGCCGTCAAAGTTGGTACCGGTGGTGACCCACAGCGGCGGTGTTTGCTGGCCGGTTTCGGGCGGTGGCTGGTAACTCATGTCCGCGAGTCTAGCAGTCGCCAGTTCAACTCGAGAACGAGCGCGGCAGGGTCACCGGCAGTCCGTCTGGGGCGTCATCCAGCCCACCCCGTAGCAACGCGTCGTACACGAATTGTGACCAGGTTTCCATCTCCAGGTAGTAGACCCCCAGCTCGTCGACCGGAGCCATCCGGCCCTCCAGCTTTTCGCGCTCGCGGACCTCGACCTCCGCGGCCGCGGCGTCGACCAGGATCAGCACCCCCAAGTGGACCTGGCCCACGGCGCCGGCGTCGTCCTTGAGCAGTCCCACCGCCCACCCGGTCAGCTCTTTGTCGCAGACGACCTCCTCACCCCACTCCCTGAGGCAACCAGCCAGCCAGGCGCTCTCGAGCTCCCCATCCCCGGCGTTGATGTGGCCTCCCACCCCCAGGGTGACCTGACCCCGCAGGCGGGGCTCGCTGCCCGCCCGCAGCCGGCGCATGGCCAGGATCCGTGAGCCGTCCCGGACCACCAGGTGGGGGATCACCTGCTGCCACTCGGGCTGCCCCTCGACCTCGGACCGGGGCCGAAACTCGCCCCAGTCCGCGATCACCCCCAGGAGCTCCGCCACCCCGCCCAGCTTGAGTCCGTGCCAGGAGCCCTCGGGCAGGGCCCGCTCTCGGGGCACCACCAACACGAGTTCGCGGCCAGCCCCGCGGGCCACCGCCGGCGCCGAGGCTCCCGGGGCGGGCATTGGGGAAGGATAGGTCCGCCCGGGTAGTCTGGGAGGGATGCCCAGCCCGCTCTTCTGCGTCGTCGGGGCCGGGATGGCCGGAGGCCGGGCGGCCGCCTCCCTGCGGGAGCGGGGCTTCGACGGCCGGCTGGTGCTGATCGGCGAGGAGTCAGATCCGCCCTACGAGCGCCCGCCGCTCTCCAAGTCCTACCTGACGGGTGAGCTGCCCCGCAGCAAGCTGTTCCTGCGGACTCCCGAGTCCTACTTAGAGCAGGCGATCGAGTGGCGCCCCCTCAGGACGGTTTCGGCCATCAACCTGCGGCAAAGCAAGCTCCAGCTGGCGGACGGCGAGCCGCTCGCTTTCGACCGCTTGTTGCTGGCGACCGGTTCTAGGCCCCGGACCTTGGGAGTCCCCGGGTCCACGCTGGCAGGGGTCGCCACCTACCGGACCGTCGCCGACGCCGACTCCTTGCGCCAAGAGCTGGAGGCGACACCCCAGGTGGTGGTCGTGGGCGGCGGGTTCCTCGGGTCGGAGCTCGCGGTGGCGGCCCGGCGGTGCGGCTGCCGGGTCACCGTGGTGGAGGCGGGAGAGGCGTTGGTCGCCCCGCTCGGCCCGCTCCTCAGCAGCTTCTGCGCCGATCTCCACCGCCAGGCGGGCGTGGAGCTGCTCTTGGGGGAAACCGTCGCCCGCTTCCTGGGGAGTTCGCGGGTTGAGGAGGTGCTGCTGAGCAGCGGCCGCTCGCTGCCGTGCGACCTGGCCCTCATCTGCGTCGGCGCTGAGCCCAACTCCGATTTGGCTCGGGAGGCCGGCCTGGAGACCGACCCCGGGGTGGTGGTGGGAGAGCACTGCCAGACCTCCACCGAGACGGTCTTCGCCGCCGGCGACGTGGCCTCCTGGTGGAGCCGGCGCTGGCAGCGGCGGCTCCGGGTCGAGCATTACGACAACGCCCACCAGCAGGGGCTCTTCGTGGCCGGCGCGATGCTCGGCGGAGCGGCTGCCTACGACCCCGTCCCCTACTTCTGGACCGAGCAGTACGAGGCCCTAGTTCAGCAGGTGGGAATCATCGGCGGAACCCGGGAGTCGGTGCTCCGCGGCGACCCTAAGACCGGCAAGTTCTCCGTCTTCTATCTCGGCGGAGGATTCCTCAGCGGCTGCGTGGCCGTCAACCACTTCCCTGCCCTGGCGGCGGCGCGGCGGCTCATCACAGCTCACGCCGGCGTCACCGAAGAGATCTTGGGGGACCCGACGGTCGACCTCCGGGCCTGGTCTCAGAAGGCGGCGGAGGCAGCCGGCGGCGCGGAAGTCTAACTGGACTCGGGCTCCAGCCCCAACCGCCGTCTGGTGATGGCGATCGCCGGGGGGCTGTCATCGACCAGCAGGTACCTGCGTCCCAGTTTTTGGGCGGCGACCCCGGTGGTGCCGCTGCCGCAGAAGAAGTCGGCCACCAGATCGCCTTCCCGGCTGGAGGCCCGCACGATTCGATCCAAGAGCGCGAGCGGCTTCTGGGTCGGATACCCGGTGCGCTCCCTGCCTCTGGTGGGCACGATCGTGAGCCACCAGGTATCGGTCGGCAGCTTGCCTCTGGCCGCCTTCTCGGGCCCCACCAGCCCCGGCGCCATGTACGGGATGCGGTCGATCTCGGAGGGCTGGAAGATCCACCGGTCGGACTTGGCGTACCAGAGGATGTTGTCGTGCTTGCGCGGCCAGCGGTCCCGCGCGCGCCCGCCGTAGTCGTAGGCCCAGATGATCTCGTTGAGAAATCGCTCGGGGCCGAAAATCTCGTCCAGCAGCAGCCGGGCATAGTGGACGATCCGGAAGTCCAAATGCAGGTAGAGCGAGCCGTGAGGCCCCAGGACGCGATGGATCTCCACCAGGCGCTTATGGAGGAATTCCAGGTAGGAGTCACGCCCCAGGTCATCGCGGTAGCTGTGCTGGGAGACCACCTCAAAGTGGTACTCCCGCCCGCCGAAGCCGCGCCGCCTCCCCGCCCCCGAGCCGGTCCGGATGGAGTCCAGCCGGCGCACCCGGCCGGTCCCAAACGGTGGGTCGATATAGACGAGGTCGAGGCA
>PKXE01000197.1 GCA_003132265.1 Candidatus Dormiibacterota bacterium
GCGGCAACCGGTTGGCCGGCTCGACCTTGGCCGGGGTCGCCATCGAGCTGGCCTTCTGGCTAGCCGCCTGGGCGGCCTTCTGGAACTGGAATCGGTGCTACCGCGCCCGCATGGAAGGCTGGGGCGTCTTTGACGGTTGAACGGCTGCAGCTGCTCACCCGGCGCAACTGCCACCTCTGCGAGTTGGCCCGCTCGCCTTTGGCGGACCTGGCTGCCGCTCAGGGGCTGGGCATCTCCGAGTTCGATATCGACGAGGATCCCGCCCTCTTGCGCCAGTTTACCGACCGGGTCCCGGTCGTCCTCTACCGGGGACAAGTGCTGGCCGAGGGCCGAATCGACCCCGGCCGGCTGCGAGAGGGCTTCGTTGCGATTTCGACAGGCGATGGCAGGGGGCCTGACGATTCTGTAACGGTGGCTGAGCGGAAGGTCAATCGGGGCTAGACTGCGGCCAATGTCCGAGCTCCGCGCCAGTGTCGGGGCGGCGCTGCCGGAGCTCTCGGTGGTGCTCCCGACGCGCAACGAGGCCGACAACATCGAGCCCTTGCTGGCAGGACTGAGGGACGCCCTCAACGCTGTCGATTTCGAACTGGTATTCGTCGACGACAGCGACGACCAGACCGCCCAGATCCTGGCCCGCGAGGCTATCCTCGACCCCCGAGTCCGGGTCGTCCACCGAGCTCCCGAGCTGCGCGAGGGCGGCCTCAGCACGGCGGTGGTGCTCGGGCTTCACGAGGCGCGGGGTCGCTTGGTGGGCGTCATGGATGCGGACCTCCAGCACCCTCCCGAGACGATCCTCGCCATGCTCGCGGCTGAGCGTGAGGGCGCCGACCTGGTGGTCGCCAGCCGCTACTTGCCGGGGGGAAGCCGGGCTGGGCTGGCGGGCGGATTTCGACAGTTCGTCTCGAGAGCGGCTAGCCTGCTGGTACGCGCAGTCTTCATCGAGGCGAGGGCCAGCTCCGATCCTCTGGCCGGGTTCTTTCTGTGCCGCTCCTCGCTGCTGCGCGGAGTTGAGTTTCGTCCCGTCGGCTTCAAGATCCTGCTCGAGCTCCTGGTCTGCTCACCCCATCTCAAAGTCGCCGACGTACCGCTCCAGTTCCAGTCTCGAACCGCTGGCGAGAGCAAGGCCAGCACCACTCAGGGCTTGCTGTTCCTCCGCCACATCTGGTCGCTGATCTACGACGTCCCGGGCAGCGCCCGAATCTGGAAGTTCTCCGCAGTGGGGATCAGCGGGCTGGCGCTGCTCCTCGCCATCTTGGAGCTGGGCGGGACCGTCCTGGGCTGGCCGGCGCTGGCCGCCTGGGCGGTCGCCTTCGTCTTGTCGGTCCTCTGGAACTTCAGCTGGAATCTGAGGCTTACCTTTGCCGACCTGCGCCGGGAGCGCTATCCCCTGATGCGGCGCTACGTTTCCTCCACGCTGACCGCCGGCGGGGCCCAGCTGATCGTGTTCCTGGGGCTGGTGGGGACCCCACTTCCGCTCGTGCTGGACGGCCTTCTGGCAGCGGTCCTCGGGATGGGCGTGAATGGCGCCCTCAACTGGCAGCTGGCCCGCCGACACCGCCGCCCCTCGCAGCTGGCCATCGGCATCGACCACTTCCTCGCCCATTTGGGAAAGGTCAGCGGGGCCCAGCTCACCGCCCTGCTGGACCAGAACGGCCGTGAGGTGGCGTTCTGGGGCCGGCCCTCGGCGGAGGCCACTGAGCTGCTGAGGTCGCTGGCCGAGCGCGCCAGCTATGGCGGACTGCCGGTGCTCTGGACCGAGCCACCCTCCCGCCGGCCTCAGGCCCGGACCAACGTCGAGTTGGCGTCGATCATGGTGCTGCCGCTGGAGCTACCCGGATTCGAGAGATTCACGGTGGCGCTTCAACGGCGCACGCGGTCGGCGTTCAGTTCCGATGATCTGGAGGCCACCATGAGGCAGCTGGAGCGGCTGCGCCCCCGGCTGGGTCTGGGGTCGGACGGAGCTGCCGCGGACCAACCAGCCGCCCCCGGCCGCCCGGCCCAGCCCGCGGCCGAGCTCAGTGGTAATCGTGGGCAGAGGGGGCCGGGAACAACGAGTCGGTTGGGCTAGGCTCCTTAGCCATCAGGGAGGCGCCTGGCAGCTGCACCAATCTCTCGACCAATAGGCTCATGACCCCGTCCGCCACCTGCAGCACTCCCTCGGCGCAAATAACCGGCTCATGGTTGGCCCAAGCCCGATGGGCCAGGTACACCTGGGGTCGGAGTACCAGGTCCAGCTGCGCGGTCTCGTCGACCACTGTGAAGAACCGCATCCCGTGGGCCGAGTGGGGCGCCTGGCGGGTAATCACCAGCCCCGCGGTCAGCACCCTAGTGCCGCGGCCGGCCTTCCTCACCTCAGCCAGTGGAATCGCTCCCAGCCCATCCATCTGAGGCCGCAGGAAGGAGACCAGATGCGCGCCGGTGGTCAGCCCCATGATCCGGTAATCGGCCGCGGCCCGCTCCATCGCCGTCAGCTCGGCCAGCTGGGGCGGTTCCGCCGGCAGGTCGAGCAACTGCCCTTGCCGGGGCTGGGCCGCCGGGAAGTCAGCGGCCTCCTCGGCGTCGGGGATGACGGCTCGATCATCCTGCCCTTTCGCGGAAGCTGATCGAAGAGGACGGCTTCCCGTCAGTGCCTCCTCCACCGCCTTGAGGCGCCAGAGCAGCTTGCGGCGGGACTCACCGAAGCTGTCCAAGGCCCCCACCATGACCAAGGAGTCCAGGGCGGGCCGGGGCAGCTCGGTACGGCGCCAGAAGTCCTCCGGGGATCGGTACGGTCCCAGCTCGCGCTCTTGGTCCAAGCGCTCCCTGAGGTTCTCGCCCAACTCTCTGACGTAGTTGAAGCCGAGGCGGACTCCGAACTGGCGCGGGGCTGCCGGCACGCCCAAGAGCTCCTCCAGATGACAGCGACCCCGGCTGAGGTTGACGTCCACGGAGAGCACCTTGACTCCACGCCGTTTGGCGTCCTCCACCAGCACCGAGGGGTGGTAGAAACCCATGGGTTGGTGGTTGAGCAGGCCCACCAGGTAGGCGGGGTGGTGGTAGAGCCGAAGCCAGGCGGTCTCGTACGCGGTGCGGGCGAAAGCTGCGGCATGGCTGCGGCAGAAGCCGAACTCGGCGAAACCTCGAACCGCCTCGAAGAGCTCGGCGGCGACCTCCTTTGAAACCTGGTGGCGAGCGCAGCCATCCAAGAATCCCTGCTCCAAGGAGGTCATCTCCACCCTCGAGCGGTGGCGGTTCATGGCCCGGCGGAAGCGATCGGCCTCCCCGGCGCTGAAGCCCGCCAGCTGCATGGCGATCTCCAGGATCTGCTCCTGATAGAGGATCACTCCTAGGGTGTCACGAAGGATCGGCTCCAGCAATGGATGGAGGTAGGTCACCGGTTCACGGCCCTGGCGGCGGCGCAGGTAGGGGTGGACCGCCTTGCCCTGGATGGGGCCGGGCCGAATGATCGCCACCTCGACCACCAGGTCGTTGAACTCCCTCGGATTGGTGCGCGGCAGGGTCTGCTGTTGGGCCCTCGACTCGATCTGGAAGACCCCGATGGTGTCGGCCCTCCCACACATCGCGTAGACCTCGGGGTCGGCCAGGTCCAGCGCTTCCAGGTCAGGGCGCTCACCGGTAGCGTCCTCCAGCTCCTGGAGCGTCTCGGCCACCACTGAAAGGGTGCGCAATCCCAGCAGGTCGATCTTGATCAGCCCCAGGTCCTCGACGTCGTCCTTGTCGAACTGGACCACCACCCGGCCCGGCATTGAGGCCCGCTCCAAAGGGGCGATATCCCAGAGCGGCTCACCGGTCACCAGCATGCCGCCGACATGGATGGAGAGATGGCGCGGCACCCCGACCACCGCCTCCACCAGCCTGGCGAACTGCCGCCAGGCCAGCGCGGTGAGGACCTGTTCTGGGTGCTCGCCGCCCGATTCCAGCAGCTGGGCCACCAGGGCCTGCTCGCCCTTCCCGTACCAGCGGTCCACGGAGCGGCTGAGCTTTTCCACCACCGGCTGCGGCAGGCCGAAGGCGGCCCCCACCTGGCGGATCGCCAGGCGGGCTTGGAAGGTGATGACCGTGCATACCATGCCGGTCCGATCCTGGCCATAGGTGTCGTAGACGTGACGGATCAGCCGTTCCCGGTGGGCGCTTGAGATGTCGATGTCGATGTCAGGGGTGCCCTGCATCTCCTCGTGCAGAAAGCGCTCAAAGAGCAGATGGTGGGCGATTGGGTCGACCCTGGTTATGCCCAGCAGGTAGGCCACCAGGCTGTCGGCGGCGGACCCCCTTCCCTGAGCCGGAATCCCCTCCCGCCTAGCGAAGTCCATCAGCTCCCAGACGATGAGGAAAAACTCCGCCAGCTTGCACTTGGCGATAACTCGCAACTCATGGAGCAGCCGCGCCTCCACTTCGGGGCTCTGGGGCGGGTACCTGCCCGGCAATCCCCGGCGGCAGAGTTGCTCTAGGTACTGATCGGGGCTCAGTCCCGGCGGCGCCGTGAAACCCGGAAAGCGGCTGTGGCGGAAATCCAGCTTGAGCTCGGCCCGAGCGGCCAGCTCCGCGGTGGCTTGAAAGGCCGCCGGATACGGCAGCAGCTCCAAGAGCTGCTCTCCATCCCGCATCCAGTACTGGTGGTTGGGCAGCAGCCGCCCCCGCTCCGCCGCCTCCTCCAGAGTGCAGTTGTGGCGGATGGCGGCGAGCACGTCCAGCAAAGCTGCCTCGGTAGCGGTCGCGTAGCGAGGGGCGCCCGAGACCACAAGGCCCACCCCAGTCCGCTTTGCGCAGGCTGCGGTCTCCGCCGCCAGCCAGCTGTCGCCGGGGTGGAGATGGTGGAGCAGGGCAAGGTAGACCTGGCCGCTAGGGAAGGCATCGCGGAGAGCTAGGGCCGCCCGGTCAGCCGCCCCACGGTCCCCGCGGAGCANNCCCGCCCCCCGCCGGCCTCCCCCACCGCGTCGGCCAGGGCCGACTCCAACCCCACCAGGTGAAGCTTGTGGGCCCCCTTCGCCCCCGCCAGCTGCGCTCGGCTCACCGCCCGGCAGAGTTGCTGGTAGGAGGGCCGGTCCGTGGCCAAAAGGACCAGCCTGCCCCCACCCTCCAGGTCCAACTCCGCCCCCACCATGGCCGCCATCCCAGAACGTTCGGCAGCCTGGACCAGCCGCACCGCCCCGTAGAGACCGCCACGGTCCACCAAGCCCAAGGTGGTCATACCAAGTTCGGCGGCCCGGGCGGCCATCGCCTCGGGGGCACTGGCGCCCTCCAAAAAGGAAAAATAGGAGCGAGCCCAGAGTTCGGAAAAGGCCACTTGAGTCACCTTGCCATCATACGAACTGATGTTCGCCTATGGCAAACCACCGCCCCAGGTCTACGATTCCGAGATGGTCGCCGCTCTCCGGCTGATCGGCGCCGATGGCTGCCCGGGCGGCTGGATGGTGGCTCTGGAGTTCACCGATCACACCACCGCCCGGGAGCGGTGGGACACCAACCACCTGGGAGCGGTCACCAGGCGCAGCTCGGTGGTGGCCGCCGTGCTCGACATCCCCATCGGGCTGCCGTCGCGCGGGTCCCGCGCCTGTGACGTGGAGGCGCGCCAGCTCCTGNNCCCCCGCCGTACCAGCGTGTTCCCAGCTCCGCTGCGCCCGATGCTGGCCGCCACCAGCTACCAGCAGGCCCAGAACATCCGGCGCCGGCTCGAAGGCAAGGGATGCTCCCGCCAGGCGTTCGGAATCCAGTCGAAGGTGCTGGAGGTCGACGAACTGCTCCGGCACGGCGGAGCCCAGAACCTCTATGAGGGCCATCCCGAACTGACCTTCCAAGAGCTAGCTGGCGGGGAGGCTCTCTCTGCCTCCAAGCACACCCCTGAAGGACGCTCCACCAGGTGGCGCCTCCTGATGGCGGAGTTCCCCGCCCTGGAGCAGCTCGACCCAGGACGGCCCTCGAGCGGAGACTCCCTGGACGCCTACGCCTGCCTCTGGACGGCGAGGCGGCTAGCGGCGGGAACGGCCCGCTGGGTCCCGTCCCAGGATGATGAGCTCGATCTTGAGCTGAAGATCCCGATGAGGATCTGGTTCTAAGCGGGCCGGGCCGGGCCGGGCCCAGTACTGGGTGCGTCCGCTC
Organism: Candidatus Dormiibacterota bacterium; assembly: GCA_003132265.1. Lineage (GTDB taxonomy): Bacteria > Chloroflexota > Dormibacteria > Aeolococcales > Bog-877 > Bog-877. The sequence continues at coordinate 6,097 of PKXE01000197.1, forward strand.
CCACCAAGCGGGTCCGAGCGGCACCCAGCCCCGCCGGGATCTCCAAGGCTAAGACCCCCAGCACCAGCAGCAGTGGAATCGTCCAACTACCGGAGATCGACCGCACCAGGCCGAGCGCCAGCGGTCCGATGGCCGCGATCACGTAGCCGGTGCCCTGGGCCATCGCGGAGAGCCGCACTGCGGTGGCGGCGTCCGGTGACCGCACCACCACCAAGAGCAGCGTCACCGGGAAGGTGGCGCCGGTGCCTATGCCCAAAATGCACACCCAGAGCACGGCGGTGCTGAGGGGGCCCAGCAGCACTCCGAGCACCCCCACCGCGGTGATCAGGATGCTCACGATCACTGCCGCCCGCTGGTCGCTGGTGCGGGAGGCCAGGGCCGGCCCTGCCAAGTTGCCAACGATCCCGATGGTGGCGAGGACGGCCAGCAAGAGACCGGCGGAGGCTGGGCTGTCCCCCTTTGCTCGATAGATGGAGGGGAGCCACGACAAGATGGCGTAGTAGACGAGAGATTGCAGCCCGAAGAACGCGGTCACCCGCCAGGCGACCGGGCTGGACCAGACCGAAATCAGTGGCTTGGTCGGCGTGCCGCTCGCGGCCATTGGCTGGGTTGGAGTGAGCCACCTGTTGGAGATCTGGGTCAACCAGACGACGAAGGCCAAGCCCGCCGGCAACGCCCACACCCCAAGGGCGAGATTCACCGATCCGGTGTCATGAAGGATCGGGACCGTCAACCCCGCGGCCAGGCCGGCGCCGACGCTGAGGGAGACGGTGTAGGCGGAGGTCATGGCGGCGGCGTGGCCCGCGAATTTTCCCCGCACCACCGCCGGCACCACGACATTCATAAGGGCGACCGCTAGCGCGGCGACGAGCGTGCCGGGGAAGAGGCCCCACTCTGGCCAGACGGCGCGGATCACAAGCCCCAACGCGAGGGCAGCGAGCACCGCCAGCAGCAGCTGCTCCTGCCCGAGCCGGCGGCGCAGCCAGGGGGCAGCCAGCGCGGCCAGCCCGAAGCAGAGAACCGGGGTAGTCACCAGGAGCGACTGCCCGGTTTGCCCGAGACCGAGGTCGGCGAGGATGGGCGGGACGCTGGAGACCGCCAGGCGCAGGTTGAAGGCCAACAGCAGGATGGCGACCACGGCCAAGACCGGCGTCTTTCCCCGCCTGGGTTCCCCTCTCACCGCGCCTCCGGATGCCGTCAGCGGGCCGGTAGGACCGGCTCAGGCACCGCCGGCGGAGCGCCGTCTGCGCTCGGGGCGGCCGCCGGCGGGACCACCTTCGAGCCGGGCTTGGGCGGAAGCCCAGTGACCTTCAGAATCTCGTCCTCGTCAAGTGACTCGTCGCGCAGGAGAGCCAGGGTCAGGGCCTCGAGCTTGTCTCGGTTCCGGCTGAGCAGGTCGCGTGCCTCGATGAGACACTCCTCAACGATCCGCTTGACTTCCGAATCGATCACCTGGGCGGTCGCCTCGCTGTAGGACCGCTGGGTCATCACCAGCGCCTGATTCTCAGTTTCCTCGGCCAGATTGAGGGGCCCCACCAGGGGGCTCATCCCCCAGTTGACCACCATCTGCCGGGCGATCATGGTCACCTGGTGGAGGTCATTCTCCGCGCCGGTGGTGACCACGTCATAGACCAGCTTTTCGGCAGCCCGGCCCCCGAGGGCCCCGACGATTCGGGCCCTCAGATATGTCTCCGGATAATTCTGGCGGTCGTCAACCGGGGACTGTACGGTGACCCCTAAGGCCCGACCGCGAGGCACGATCGAGACCCTCCGGACCGGGTCCGCTTCGGGAATGAGTAGGCCCAGGAGCGCATGGCCGCTCTCGTGGCAAGCGGTCCGGCGCCGATCATCCTCCGACAGAACGATTCTCCTGGCCGCCCCCAGGAGGACCTTCTCCAGGGCGTCGGTGAAGTCCGCCTGGGTCACCGCCTTGCGGTCCCTGCGGGCCGCCAGCAGGGCCGCCTCGTTGACGAGATTGCGCAGCTCCGCTCCCACCAGACCGGGGGTCTGGGAGGCGAGGTTGTTCAGGTCGACGTCCTCCGCGAGCGGAACGTCCCGGGTGTGGATCTTGAGGATGGCGGCACGGCCGACCCGGTCCGGAGGCTGGACCATGACCCGGCGATCGAAGCGCCCGGGCCGAAGGAGGGCAGGGTCCAGGACATCGGCGCGATTGGTGGCCGCCAGCACGATCACGCCCTCGCGGGAATCGAAGCCGTCCATCTCGGTGAGGATCTGGTTGAGGGTCTGCTCTCGCTCATCGTGGCCCCCGAAGCTGGCCCCAACTCCGCGGCTCCGTCCGATGGCGTCCAGTTCGTCGATGAAGATGATCGCCGGGGCCGCGGCGCGGGCCTTGGCAAACAGGTCCCGCACCCGTGAGGCGCCCACGCCCACGATCATCTCGATGAACTCCGAGGCTGAGAGGCTGAAGAAGGGAACCTTGGCCTCACCCGCCACCGCCCTGGCCAGTAGGGTCTTTCCGGTACCGGGCAGCCCCACCAGCAAGACCCCCTTGGGGACGGTCCCGCCCAGCCGCTGGTACTTGGCCGGTTGGCGCAGGAAATCCACGATCTCCTCCAGTTCCTCCTCCGCCTCCTCGATGCCGGCCACGTCGGCAAAGGTCGTCGCCGGTCGTTCAGCGTCGTAGAGACGGGCCTGGGTCCGGCCCATGCTGAAGAGACCACCCCCGGCCGAGGCGGCGGCGCGACGCATCAGATAGATGAAGCCGACCACGATCAGCAGGGTCGGCCCAAAGCTGAGTAGCAACTCCTCCCAGAAGGGGGTGAGGGTAGGCTTGGCGTTCACGGTCACGTGGTGCTTCTCGAGCAGGGCCTCCAGACCTCCGCCCGCGAAGCTGGGCAGCTGCGTCGTGAAGTACTTGGCCTTGGTCTTGGCCGTGGCCGAGGCGCCGGTGGGGTGCCGGAAAGTGCCCTGGATCGTGCCGGAACTGGTGGTGATGCTGGCGACGTCGGTGTTGGTCACGTCGGCCACGAAGACGTTGTAGGGAATGGTGATGGTCTTGGGGGAGGCCGGCGCCAGGAAGACATTGACGATCAGGACATTGAGGACCAGGATCACGATGAGCGGCATCCAGCTGCGCAGTGAGCGCCAGTTCATGGGCGGCCGCCCACCCGGTGAGGGGCTCTGGGGGGGACGCGTAGCCGGCGTGGCCGGGCCGTCGGGCATGAGGGCACGCTACCAGATGCCGCTCTCCTTCAGCCCCAACTCCGCTCCAAGGCCCAGCGTCGGAAAGCCAGGTCCAAGCGCAGGTCCAGGCAGCTGCCATCTTTGAGCAGCACCCGCCAGCAGCCACGCTGCACCGGGCGCTCCGGCTCAACCCGCCACCATCCGACCTCGATCCGCCACCGCTCCACTACCTCCGCCACCTCGACCCAGCCCTGACCGGTATCCACCGCAAGGGGGCCCTCCGGGGAGCCTCCCGTGCGAACCTCGATCGAGCTCATCTAGAGCTCCAGACGAACCGCTCCTCGGGGACGTCCCCGGGATGTCCCGGCCGCACCTCAACCCGCCAGACCAGGCCGCGGCCGAACCGGTCGTGGAGCCGGTCCACCGCCCGCTGGACCACCTCCCGATCAACCGCCCGCCCCTGCCAAAGGCCAACCTGGCTCACCGGGGGAGCGACTAGGTCGAAGGCCTCCAGCTCCACCACCGTGACCGGGGTCAGGGGACGGGCGCGGCCGAAGAGGCTGAGCAGCGGTCTCATCAACTCATCGGCAGTGGCCATGGGGGTGGGTGGCGCAACCTCGCCCCACCAGACCTGTCGGTCCGTCTGGGCCGGCTGCTTGGGTTCACCCTCTCCGCGCAGGACGAGCCGGATCCGTCCCGCCGCTCGCCCCTGCCGGGACAGTTCCTGGGCCAAACCTCGGGCCAGTTCAGCAGCGCCGAAGCGAAGCGACTCCGAGTCCTCCACTCCCCCCGCCAGGACTCGGCGGACTCCACAGGGGGGCGGCTCCCGCCAGGGATCGATCCGGGCTGAGTCCAGGCCCCGGCAGAGACGGTGGAGAAGAATCCCGTCCGGTCCGAACTGCCGCTGCAGGTCCACCATGGTGATGGAGGCGCAGTCGCCACAGGTGCGCAGACCGAACTGAATGAGCCGCTCCGCCACCGCCGGCGGAATCGGCAGCGCGGTTACTGGCCAGGTGGCCAGGAATTCCGCGGCCTTCCCCTCCGGCACCAGATGCACCCGGCCCGGGGCTGCCAGCTGCGCCGCCGCCCAGGCCGAAAAGCGGGACGGCCCCACGCCCACGCTGGGAGTGACCCCCAAAGCCTCCTGAAGGGATCGGCCACAATGACCTGCCCGGGATCCCTCCTCCGACCTGAGGGGGTCGCTTCCCGCCAGATCAACATAGGCGCTGGCGTCATCGCCCCACTCCACCAAGGGACTGCAGCTAGCCAGGGCCAGCCGGGCATTCCGCCGCAGTTCGGCCACAGCGGCTGGGTCGGCTGTCAGCTTTACCGCCAAGGGGCAGAGGACCTCGGCCCGACGCCAATCCTGGCCGGGCCGAACCCCCTGTGCCCAAGCTGAAGGCGAGGCCGCCACCACCACCTGCCTGCCCGCTGGACCCTGGCCGCCCACCAGCACCGGCTCTCCACTGAGTTCGGGATGGACGCGTAAGGCCAGCACCAAGGCGAGGTTAGGGAAGGTGAGACAGGCGAGGCGTACCCGGTTGTTCGGCTGGCTCACCGGCCGCTCCCACCCACCACCTGGAGCAGCTCCGACTCCAACTCCTCACCTTCGATCACCTCCACCAAACCCTCCAGGCCGCCCCGTAGCTGATAGGGCCTAGGGAAGTTGAGCTGCAGTCGGCAACTGGCCCCGGGCGCTCCCAGGTGACTGCGAATGACCTGCGCCCCCAGCCGGAGCCCACAGACATCCCCATGGGCCAAAGCCCAATCCAGCCGCCAGCACTCCAACTCCAGGCAGATCCTCTCTTTGAGAGCAGCTGGGATCAGCCGCCCCCCCAGCACCAGCCCCGCGCAGGCTCCCTCGGAGAGCGCCGTCAACAAGGCTGCCGGGCCAGCGCCAGGGGTGAAGCGAGACCAGTCCTCAGCCACCAAAAGGCACAGGGCCACTCCCGCCTTGGCCAGCGTCCGGGCGGCCGCCCATCCCTCTTCAGGGCGCCTTGGTCTGACCAGCCAGCAGTTGTCCAACTCGCCCCCATAGGCCTCGACATTCCCGGGATTCACGCCCAGGGTGAAGTCGACAATGGCGACCGCGGCGGACCGGGACACCTCCGCCGCCAAGGCCAAACCGAGATCGAACGCCCCCGATGACGGTCCTCCGGCCAACCGGCTGATCCGGCCCTGAGGCAGGCCCTGGCAGCCGGTGATGCCGTCCAGGGAGCTCACTCCGGTCGCCAGCCCCTGGAGTAGAGGTGGAGCTCCAGCGTGAACCGCCCCCGGGCCATAACGACTGTTGAGCGAGGACAGGGCCAACTCCAAGGCCCCAGATGCCGGTTTGGCCGGCCTCCCCTGCTCCCGCCAGGCCAGTTCTGAGGACACTGGAAAACCGCCCGTGTGAAGTTTTGGACTGGGCCGGGGTGAAGCTCGGCCCCACCTGGCTCCCCCAAATTGTACGAACGCTTGTTCGCCAAAGCAAGCCCGCTCCCCAACCCGGGTGAAAAGCTCGGAAAAGCCTGGGAAAGGCCCCACGCTCCGCTACGAAACTGCGAAACTGCCCACGTTTTCCTTAGTATTCATGCATTACCTTGACCGTCTCAGTTCGTCCACAGGGAGGTTCTCATCCATGAATCGCCGTGAGTTGGCCAAAGACCTGCAAACCCGCATCCAGTTCGAGAACGACGAAGGCAAGCAGGAGCCCTTTTTCTCAAGTTTTATGCTCGCCGACGACACCCTCAAGCTGATCTTCCAGATCATCGGCAACGAGCTGCAGGGCGGCGGTGAGGTCTCGGTCGCCGGGTTCGGTCGCTGGAAGGTCCGCCAGACCGCCGCCGGGCTGAGGCGCAACCCTCAGACCCAGGAGATGGTTCGGGTAGCCGCCTCTCAGAAGGTGCGGTTTTATCCCTCGACCGCCCTCAAGGCCGCGGTGGCCGGCAAGTCGTCGTCTCGCCGCCGCCCCCCCAAGCGCGCCTGAGCCTGCGGTCGTAACGGGTCTCCGATCTTGCGGGTAGCCGTCGTCGGTGGCACCGGCTTCGTCGGGTCTCACCTGGTACCACAACTTCTGCAGGCCGGGCATGAGGTCAGGGTGGTCGGGCGCGGAGTGCGCTCGACCACCCTGCCGCCCGGTCTGGCCCCCACCTACGGGGACGTGGTCAGCGGGGAGGGACTAGAGGAGGCCTTCCAGTCGGCCGACGTGGTGGTCAACCTGGTGGCGGTGATCCGCGAGCGCGGACTGCAGACCTTCGAGGCGGTCAACGCCCAGGGCACCGCCAATGTGGTGGCCGCTGCCACCAGGGCCCAGGTGAGAAGGCTGGTGCAATTCAGCGCCATCGGCGCCGACCCGGACCCCAACTTCCCCTACCTGCTCAGCAAGTGGCGGGGCGAGCAGGCGGTCGCCGCCAGCTCCTTGGAATGGGTGATCATCCGCTCGTCGACGATCTTCGGGAAGGGCGATGGGTTCTTCAGCTTGTTGGCGAAGGCGATCTCGCTGCCTGCCCCCTTCCTGATCATTCCCGGCGACGGAACCGCCCTCTTCCAACCGATCGATGCTGATGACGGGGCCCACTGCCTGCTGGCCGGGGTCGAGGAGGACGCCCGTGCCTGCCATCTTTACGAGATCGGCGGCCCCGACCAGGTCACGCTGGAGCAGATCACCCTGGCGATCGCCCACGTCATTGACAAGGAGTGGTTCGGCATCGCCAAGCGGAAGCCGCTCCACCTCGACCCCAGGTTGATTCGCCCGGGTGCGATGGTGATGGACAGGGTTCTGGCGAATCCGCTGGTCACCCCCCAGCAGTTGGATATGCTGGCCAAACCGAACGTCACCCGGCTCGACGCGGTCCGAAGCGAGTTCGGGTTCGAGCCTCGCCCGATGTGGGGCAACCTCGGTTACCTAAAACGACCCAGCCGCTGGCCCAAACTGGCTGCCTGATCCGGTCCCTCGGCGTCGGCAAGTTCAGCCTTGCAGGCGCCAGCGACCGTTGTGGCCAGCCATCAGCCAAACTTCCGGGAGGGAATCGCGTGACCGACGCCGAGCTGACACCGCAGGAGATCATCGACCAGATCCCGGCCGCGTTCCAGGCCGACAAGGCCCAGGGACTTGACGCCACCTTTCAGTTCGATATCACGGGAAGCCAGGGCGGCCAGTGGTACGCCGAGATCAAGGACGACAAATGTCAGGTGAGCCCGGGGACCTCCTCCTCGGCGAACATCACCATCACGATCAGTGACGAGAACTTCGTGAAGCTGATCACCGGCCGGCTGGACGGCACCATGGCCTTCATGACCGGCAAGCTCAAACTCAAGGGTGACATGGGACTGGCGATGCGACTGTCAGGCCTCTTCAAGCTGCCCGAATAGAGTTGGCGCGGCCTCCGGCCGCCGCTCCGGGCAGCGCTCGACGAAGGGACATTCGCCGCAGGGGCGGTCAGGGAAGTCCTCAACCGACCGGTAGTTACCCACCTCAACCCGCCTGGCCGAGGACGCCGCCCAGCTCAGCGCCTCCTGGCGCTCGCTCGGGCCACTTGGCACCCCGATGAGTTCCCCCGCTCGGAGCATCGCCAGAGCGGTTACCGGAGCTCTCAGGGGAACACCCATGACCCCGGCCGCTACCGCCGCGGCATAGAGCTGAAGCTGTCTTGAGTAGTCGGCCAGTTCGGCAGCGCTGAGAGTCGCGTTGGTCTTGTAGTCGATGATCAGCAGCTCGCCGGACGGCAGGCGAGCGATCCGGTCGATCACTCCCACCAGCGGCGGGCATCGGGGTCCGGACCACTCGGCCCAGTTGAAGGCAAACTCGGTCGCGACCGTGGGCAGGGCGGCGGTCGGCCCCGCTAGGTACTCCCGAAGCATCCCCTCGGCCAAACCTCGCTGCTCGGGTCCGAGGGTGGCCGCCCCCGGCTCCAGCGCCGCCAGCGCCTCGGGGAAGGTGGCGGCCCGATCCTGAAAGTCGGCGTGCAGCCGCTCTAGCACCTGATGAACGGCGACCCCCAGCGCCAGGGCCTGTTCGCGCCCCACCGCGTCCGGCCGGGCGGCCCTCTCGGCGGTCAACGCGTCCGACGTCGACTGATGGCTCGGGTAACGGGCCAGGTACTGGTACCAGAACTGGCGCGGACAGCTGTGGAGAAGCTCGATCGCAGTGAAGCTCAGCTGAGTGGGTTGGGTGGGGGTCGGCTGGGCAGCCTCCCGCATGCTCTCGATCTCCTCGCAGCGCTGGACCAGGTGCGAGACTGAGATCCGTCGCGCCGGGGCATCCCTGTCCGGGCGATCAGCCTGGCTCGGGGAGCCGCCCGGGGCCGCCCAGGGGAGCCTCGCCAGCTCGCTGAAGCGGGGCCACTCCCGCGCCCATTCAGCGGGCCCAGCCGCCGCCTCGGCCAGTTCCAGGAACTCGCCGTCCTTCCCCCGCCGAGTGGTGGTCACCAAGAGCAGGTCCCGAGCCCTAGTCATGGCCACATAGATCAGCCGCCGCCGCTCCTCCCGCTCCACGGTGGCGGCGGGACTCGCTCCCCAGCGCCGGAAGGCCTCGGTTTTATTCCCTCCAATGCGAGTGCAGATGACGGCCCGTTCCGCCCGGTCCCAGAGCACCGAATCCTGGCCCCGATGGTGGTAGGGGCGACAGTCGCCCAGCACCACCACCCGCCACTCCAGACCCTTGGCCCGGTGGATGGTGATGAGGGTCACCAGGTCCTCGTCGGTCTGGGCCGGCGGCTCGGCCGTCTTGGCGTCCTCTTGCATCACCTCTAACCGGGCCAGGAGCCCGCTCAGGCTGAGCCAGCGGGCGGGAGACTCGCCGGCCCAGGCCACCCGCTGCAACTCCCTCAGCGAGGCCAGCGCCCGTCGTCCAAGCGGATCACCGGCCTTCACCCTCGCCTGTTGGAGCTGGAGCAGGCCGCTCTCGACCAGTGCCCGCGCCAGCAACTCGGCGGCGGGAGCGGTCCGAGCGGCCTCCCGCAGCGACCCCACGACCGCGAGGATCCGGCTGGCCCGCTCCGCCCACAATCGGTCCCAGCCGGGAGCCCCGCTGGCCAGGTGTTCGCGCAGCCTCTTCGCGAGCAAGCTCCCCCGCTGGCCCGGCCGGGGCCTGAGATAGAGCAGCGCCCGGTCGGGGATCCGGCCCACCTGGCACTGCAGGGCCCGTAGACAGGCGAGGTCGTCCTGGTCATCAGCGGCCAGCCTGAGGAATGCCAACACGTCCCTGACCTCGGGTCGGTCCAGGAGCCCGCCGGTCGCGGTCTGAAATGGGATGCTCCGTCGCCGCAGAGCCTCCTCCAGCGGGGGGCCGAGGCGACCGTGGGTGTAGGCCAGCACCGCCATCTCCCGCCAGAGGATCTCTTCGTGGCTCCCATCGGGGTAGGTGATCCCGTCCCGGTGGATCTGGTCCAGGGCGGCGGCGATCGACTCCGCCTCGCGGGATGGGTCCTCGACCTCCGCCACCCAGACCGGGAGCGGGCTCTCGGCTCCCCGGGCCGCCTCCATCGGCTCGTCCGCCGCGAAGTTCGGATCGGCTCTGATCACGTGGTCGGCCGCGGCCAGGATCGTCACTCGCGAGCGGTGGTTGCGAAAGAGACCGAACTGCCGCCCCACCGCGTCGGCCATGATCCCCGGCTTGGCGTCCCGAAACGCGTAGATCGACTGCCTGGCATCGCCCACCATGAAGAGGCTCTGGTGGTCTGGTCCGGTCAGCTGGTGGATCAGCGACTCCTGCAGCGCACTGGTGTCCTGGTACTCGTCCACGATCACAAGTTGGAAATTGGCCCGGCACCAACTAAGTAACCGGGGCGAGCGCCGCAGCGCCAGCAGCCCCTCGCGGAGGAGCCCATCGAAGTCCAGAGCCCCGCGCTGGGCCAGGCGGCGCTCGTACTCCCGCCAGATCGTGGTCGTCAGGAAGAGCGCCGTGCGGTGCCAGGCAAGTTCCTCCGGAGGATCCCCAAGGTCCTCGGCACGGGAGTACGCGGCCAGCGATTCTCGCTCACAGTCGCTGGGCTCAAGCTCGGTGGAGCGCAGCCGGCGGACGGCCCGCCCGGCGCCGTCCAGGAGGCCGAGAATGGTCCGGGGGTCCGGCTGGGGAGGCAGCTGCTGCAGCCAGGAAGCGGGGCCGGCCGCCTGCTGGCGGACCAACGCCAGCGCCTCCCCCATGACCATGCTGGCGGCGACCTCGTCAATGAGCTCGAGATCGCGAGGCAGGCCGGCCAGGTAGGCGCGCTCGCCCAACAGGCGACGAATGAGCTGGTGGAAGGTGCCGATCCAGGCGCCGTCGAGGGCGTCCCCGGTGGCGTCTGGCGGCACGATCTCGGCCTCGACCATCACGGCCAGGACCTTCTGCCTCAGCTCCGCGGCAGCCCGCTCGGTGAAGGTCACGGCCATGATCCGCCCCACTGGCAGTTCGCTGACCAGAGCCGCCGCGTAGAGCCAGGCCATGGTGGTGGTCTTGCCGCTACCGGCTGCCGCCACGACCTTGACGGGCCCCCGGCCGAGCTCCTGCACCACGTCAAATTGGGCAGCGGTCAGCGCCCGGCGGGCGCGGTCCAAGAAGGCGTCGCGCTGGTTCAAAGCTCGGGAGTGGGCGTCGGGAAGCCCCGGCCGACTGAACCCTCACCGTCGCACCAAAAGCTGACCGGACAACCGGACCGGCCGTCCCGGCAGGTTCGCGTGGAGTGGCGCGGCTGCGCGGGGAATCGGCCCGCCAGGATGGCCTGGGCCAGGCTGTCGATCTCCCGCTCGATGCGATCTAGCTCGAGCTCCGTCAGAGTGCCGGGGCCACCGATCTCCTGGTCCCCCTCCACGACCCTGAACCCGGCGGCCGGAATGGGGTCCTGGCCTTTGGGACCGGGATCGGCGCCCACGTACCAGTTGCGCGCCCGCGAGGGGAGCTCCTTGCCCAGCTGCTCCGCGAAAGCTCCGCCCCTCGCCGCGAGCTGGTAGATCGGTAACTGCCACTGCTGCGGTCCCTCGGGGGGCTTGCCGAACACCTCGGTACGCAGTACGCCGTCGGTCGCCGCGGCCCGGGAGGTCTTGTAGTCGAGCAGCTCGACCTCGCCGTTGGGCTGGCGCCAGAGGGCGTCGACCTTGCCGCGCAGCCGCCAGCCCTCCCGAAGCAGATCAAAGGCCACCTCCTCAGCGATCGGCTCCCCCACCTCCGCGGCGCCGGCGGTGACGATGCGGCGCTCCCACCGGGCCACCAGCCGCTCCAGCCAGAGCTCCACGTAGACGACCTTCAGCGCGTCCGCCTGCTCGGCGCGGACCTCCGGCATCAGCCGCTCGCGCACGAGCTGGTCCGCCACCGCCCGGAAGGCGGCGGGCCGGCCTTCCCAGGCGGTCCTTTGTCGGTACAGCAGCTCCAGCAATCGGTGGGCCTGAGTCCCCAGCGTCAGGCTGACATCCGGCTCGCTGACCGACGTCAACAACTCGGCCAGGTACTGGCGAGGACAGGCCAGCCAGGTGGCCACCGAGGTGGCACTGATCGAGAGCGGCTCAGCCATTGCCGCCGCTCCTTCAGCGACTGGGTCCCAGGGAGAAAGGGCCCGGCGAAGCTCCGCGGCGGACTGACCCAGCACTCCACGTTCCATGGCGCCCCCCGGCCCGGAGGAGCCCAGCGCTAGCTCGATCTCGAGGTCCTGCTCTTGCACCAGCTCCGCGCGGGGCGCCGCCACCTCACCCCGGCCGGCGGCGATCAAGGCCCCGAGAAAGGCCGACCTTTCCGTGACCCGCCCCTGGTAGCGGCGAGCCCAGGTGCAGGTGACCTCACTGGTGGCCCTGGTCAGGGCGACCAAGAAAAGCCGGGCCTCGGCATCCTGCTGACGGTCGCCGGAGGAGAGAACGTCCTCCAGCTCTGGGACCAACTGGACCAGCTCGAGGACCTCCTGCGTGTCCAGCAGCCCACCGGCTTCGGCGGGCGCCGGGATGGTCCCAGCGGCGCAGCCACAGAGGAAGACCCGGGGCCAGCTCCTGCCCTTGGCCTGGCGCATGGTCATCACCGACACCTCGGAGCGCTCTTCCGCGGAGGCTCGCTCAAGCTCGCCGCCAGCGTGGTGGACCGCGAGCTGCAACTGCCCCACCCAGGCCGCTAGGGTCAGATCGCCCCGACCCAGGCGGCGATGGGCGTCCGCTGCCGCCTCCGCGGTTCTCGCGAGCTCCGCCAGAGCCGCCGCCATATCCAGGTCCTCCACCGCCAGAGCGGCCATCCCCGAAGCCAACTCGACCCCACCAAGGAGTGTCCGCAGCTGGGGCCAGGCCAGCTCCTGTCTGGCCACCCGGGGATCCCCTAGTCCGAGGTTCAGCCAGGGCTGGCCAGCGAGTCGGAGTTGGTCCCACTCCTCTCCCTCGGGGCCAGGCACGTCGGCTGGCCCAGGCGGGGTCCCCTCCCCCTGCGCCCAGTCCCAGAAGACTTGGTGAGCGGGGAGGTTGTGGCGGCCGGCGGCCCGGCGCAGCCCCCGGATCGCCGCCGGAGAGACGGCCTGGGGTCCGGCGGCGAGGGCCGCCAGCAGCGCCGCGTCGTCCCGGGGCGAGCACAGGACCCGCAGCCAATTGAGGGCGACCGCCACCAGCGGATGTCCGGCCCAGTCGCCGCTGCTGCCGAGCCGATATGGCACGTCGAGGCTGGCAAGGGCTGCCCGGATGGGGACCAGCTGCCGGCTCTGCGAGCGCACCAGGATGGCCACCTCACTGAACTCAACCTCGCCCTGGAGGCGGGCCCGAACGATCTCACGCGCCACCGCCAGAGCCTCCTCGGTCTCGTCCGCCGCCACCCAGACCCTCGCCGTCGGCCCCAGCCGGAAGGCGGCCTCGTCGAGGGTCTCCAATTGGGAAGCGGTGTCGACCTCGGCCGCGCCCGGGGAATCCAGCCGCAGCGTCCGCGCCAACTCCTCAGTCCACCGAGGGAGAGCCGGGGGTAAAACCCATTCCCGGGGCCGCAGCTCGCTGGGAAAGTACTCCTCGAACGGCCGACTCGAGGACTCGCTCGAGACCCCCCGGAAACCGGGAGTGGACTCGGTCCAGTGCCCCGCCAGGACCAGCCTCCGGGGCGGGCTCAATCGCTCGCCCAGCTCTCGGATCAAGAACCACTGGGCGGGGCTGAGGTCCTCAGCCTCGTCGACCAGCATGAGGTCGGCCCATCCCCGCATCGCGGTGGCGTCGGCGAGGAGCGCCTCCAGGGCCAGGCTGGGCCAGTCGCGGGGGTCGAGGCTACCCATGTCGGCCAACACGCTCTGGTAGCTGGCTGCCACCACCGCGATCTCGGCCAGGCTGTCAGGTGCCCCCCGAAGCCGCTGGGCCAGCAGTCCCGGACCGACCAGAGCGCGTTTGCAGGCGGAGACCACGGCGATCGCGTCATCGGTGCACGACGGCTCATCGACCAGTGGGCCCAGCCGCGGCAGGGACGGCCCGGCCCGCCGGAGGGCCTCGTGCATCGCCAGCCACTCCCCGATCCGCGACAGGGTCTGGGCGGGGTCCAACTCTCTGCCGACGGCGGCCAAGACGGAGAGCGCCAACCGTTCGTGGGTCTGCACCAGGAGGGCTGGGTGGGCCCCCGGCAGCTGAGCTTCGACTCGCCGCTGGAGTAGCGCGGCGCCAGTCCGGCTCCGCACCACCAGGACGAGCCGGGTCGGGTCGCCGCCGCCAGTGAGCCAGGCCACCGCCAGGTCCACCAGCTGCTGGGTCTTGCCCGAGCGCGGGGCGCCCACCACTCGGGTCGGGCCCACTAGGTCGCCGAGGCTCCACCGCTGCTCAGAACGCCGGTCCGACAAGATGACTAACTCCGCTCCTGGCCGACTGAGGCGACCGGCTGGGACGGATGGCGGAACTCGACCAGAGCGGCCATCAGCCCCTCCGGGCGAAGCAGCTGCCGCAGTGCTCCAGCTCTGAGCGCCGGGTCCTCCCCGCGGGCCAGGCCACCGGCAACCCCTTCGACGATGGAGCTGACCATCCCCGCCAACCAGGCTGCGTCAGGGCTCGGCCCAGGTGCGCCCGAGAGGTCCGAGGGGTCGACCTCCGAGAGCAGCGAGGCGACCATGGCCCGGCCCACCCGATCGCGGAGTTGGTCCACCCGGCGCTTGGCCGAACCCGCCGCCGCATCCACCAGGTGGAACAGAAGTCGAAACGACGCCGGCGAGTCGGCGGCGAACTGCAGAAAGGTGGTGGTGAGCTGCTCGAACGTCGGCGGTGAGCCCGCCGCGGCTTCGATTCCCAGCAGCTCCAACAGCCGCTCGCTCTCGCGCTCCACCACCGCCGCCAGCGCCTCGCGGCGGTTGTGGAAGTGGCGGTAGACCAGCGGCTTGCTGACTCCCGCCGTGGCGGCGATCGAATCCATGGTGGTCAGCTCCAGCCCGTCCCTGGCGAAGGCCAACAGGCAGGCCTGGAGCAGCTGCTCCCGGCGCTCCGAGCGGTGCATCCGGTGCTGTTTGGGTCGTCCCCGACTGGCACGGCGCTCGGTAACCCGACCGACCGCCTCGATCGTGGCTCCGACCAGCCAGGGTGCCAGTTGACGTTCGTTCTTCATGCCTGCCACGGTGCGAGCCTGGGCTAGTCGCCCCGAGCCGTCTCCTCCACTTGGACGGGATTGCGCAGCGTGCCGATGGGCTCGATCCGAACCCCAACCTCCTGGCCCGGATGGAGCATCGCCTTGGGCTGGCGGCTCCAGCCGACTCCCGCCGGGGTTCCGGTCTCGATCACATCGCCCACTTCAAGCTCGACGTACTCAGAGAGAAAGTTGATGAGCTGGGCCACCGAAAAGATCATGTCCTTGGTGCGCCCCTCTTGGCGCCTCTCCCCGCCCACCCAGGTCTCGATGGTCAGGGTCTGGGGATCGGGAATCTCGTCGGCCGTGAGCAGGTGGGGGCCCAGCGGGGCGAAGGTGGCCATGCTCTTGGGCAGCGTCCACTGGGCCATGGCGTCCTGGACGTCGCGGGCGGTGACATCGTTGGCGGCGGTATAGCCCGCGACGTGGGCCAGGGCCTCCTCCACTGCGATCCGTCGCCCCGGGGTCCCGATGACGACCGCCAGCTCCCCTTCGTAGTCGATCGCCTCGGCATGCTCGGGGGGGATGATTATCGGGGCCTCGGCCCCCACCACCGCCGAGTTCAGCTTGACCCAGACCACCGGGATTGCGGGAACCTTCTCCCCTCTCTCGTTCGCATGGGCCAGGTAGTTGCGCCCGATGGCGAACACCCGGTTGGGGGCGAGCGGCGCGAGCGGCGGCAGCTCGGGCCAGATTTCGGGCCCCGCCTTAGGTACCTGGCCACCCAGCAGCGCCGCCTGCAGGGCCGGCGTGGCGAGGCCAAGATCGAGCCACCGAAAGCTCTCCCCACTCGGCTGGTCCGGATCAGCGACGGCGAAACGGGGCCCCTCAGGGGCGGCAAATCTGGCGATTCGCAACTTGACTCTCTCCCCAACTGTGGACGCCCCATTATCCGACCGGATCGGGCGCGCGCAACAGGGAATTGCTAGGATCGATAGGTCGTGGGAAACGTCGAGTGGGAGCGCCGCGCGGCCGCGACCTGGTGAGCCCAGCGCCGAACTCCTCGTCGGCGGCGGAGCGGTTGCTGCAGGACCGTCTCTACATCGGGGGGGAGTGGGTAGAGGCTACCTCCAGGATCCGCATCGATGTGCACGAGTCGGGCACCGGCGAGGTCATGGCCGAAGTCGCCGAGGCCACGGAGCTGGACATCGACCGGGCGGTCCAGGCCGCCGCCGCCGCCTACCCCGCCTGGTCCGCGACCCCGCCGACTGAGCGGGCCGACTACCTGGAGGCGATCTCGCGCGGCATTGCGGAACGCACCGAGGAACTGGCTCGCAGCATCGCTCGCGAAGTGGGTACCCCGATCCGCCACGGCAGGGCCATCCAGGTCGGCAACCCGATCCAGATCATTGCCGGCACCACTCGGGCGATCCGTGACTTCCAGTTCCAGGAGGAGATCGGAAACGTCCTGGTGGTGCGCGAGCCCGCCGGCGTGGTGGCAGCGATAACCCCGTGGAACTACCCCCTGCAGCAGGTGGTGGCCAAGGTGGCNNACCGCCTTCATGCTGGCTGAGATCGCCGATGCGGTGGGCCTGCCCGGGGGGGTGCTGAACGTCCTCACCGGCACCGGATCGACCGCTGGCGAGGGTCTGGTTTCACACCCGCTGGTCGACCTGATCTCCTTCACCGGGTCAACGAGGGCCGGACGGCGCATCTCCCAGCTGGCGGCGGAGACCGTGACCCCACTGACCCTGGAGCTGGGCGGCAAGTCGGCCAGCGTCCTCCTACCCGATGCCGACATCGAGAAAGCGGCCAAGTTCGCCGTCTACAACGCCTTCCTCAACGCCGGCCAAACCTGCACGGCCCTGACCCGGCTCCTGGTCCCCCAGGCCGACCAGGAGCGGGCCGTCGCGGTCGCGGTCGATACCGCCCTGAAGCTGGGCCTGGGAGATCCTCTGGACGAGTCGACCCGGCTGGGTCCGCTGGCTTCTCAGGCTCAGCTCGAGCGGGTCCGTGGCTACATCCGCCAGGGTATCGCCGAGGGCGCCCGGCTGGTGACCGGCGGCGCGGAATCACCTCAGGGGCTGGATCGCGGCTATTTCGTGGCGGCGACGGTCTTCGCCGATGTGCGCCCGGAGATGACGATCGCCCAGGAGGAGATCTTCGGCCCGGTGCTCTCGGTGATCCCCTACCGGGACGAGACCGAGGCGCTGGAGATTGCCAACGGCACCAGGTATGGCCTCGCCGGAGCTGTCTGGTCCGGGGACCAGGACCGGGCAGTGGCCTTCGCCAGGCGTTTGCAGGCGGGGACCATCGAGGTCAACGGCGGCGCCTTCAACTTGTCAGCTCCGTTCGGGGGGGTCAAACAGTCCGGGCACGGGAG
>PKXE01000072.1:0-8627 GCA_003132265.1 Candidatus Dormiibacterota bacterium
GCGCCGCCCCCAGCGCCCTGAGGATGCGGATCCGGCTTCGACGTTAGGCGTCAATGATGCGGTGCGGGCAGGAGGCAGAGATCTCCGATCAGAACCGGTCCTGACGCCCTGCCGGTCAGCGGCCATCGCGGCGAGGGGCTGTCCGATGCTCATCGATTTCTCCATTGTCTATCCGGCTAGCGTGAGAAGGTGGGTGGTCAAGACGCCGCGCCGGCGGGGTAGCTGGTGGCGACCGTCAGGAAGCTGTCGTTCTCGACCGGAGCGCCGATAGTGACCCGGACTCCTTCCCCGGAAAAGCAACGCACGCTGATGCCAGCTGCGCGGCAGGCGTTTGCGAATTCCTCTGACCGGGAGCCGAGCGGGAGCCAGACGAAGTTGGCGCGTGAGGTGGGAACTTCAAACCCCGTTTCCCGGAGCCGCACTTGCACCCGCTCACGCTCGGCGATCGTCTGCTGAACTCGCGCGAACAGCAACTCCTCGTGGTCGAGGGCCGCCATGGCGGCAGCCTGAGCCATGGCGGTGAGCGTGAAAGGCAGGCCAACCCGGCCCAGTGTCTCTACGACCTCGGGATGCGCTACACACCATCCGATCCGCATCCCCGCGAGCGCGTAGGCCTTGGAGAAAGTCCGCAGCACCACGACGTTTGGCAGGCTCCTAGCCAGGGCGATCCCTCGGGCGCCGAGACCCTCCTCACCGTACTCGCAGTAGGCCTCGTCCAGGGTCAAAACGCACCCATCTGGCAGGCCCCGGGCGAAGCGCTCCAGCTCGGCGTCATCGACGACCGTGCCGGTCGGGTTGTTGGGATTGGCGAGCAGCACAACTCGGGTGTCCGCCGTGACCGCGGCCGCCATGCGGTCCAGGTCAACGCGCTGGTTCGTCAGCGGCACTGGTACCGCGCGCGCCCCCAGGCTCCGCACCAAGATCGGATAGGCCTCGTAGGAGCGCCAGCCGAACACCACCTCGGAGGCGAAGCCGGCATAGGCAGTCAGAAGGTCGCGCAGTAGCCCCAAGGAGCCGCCCGACGCAGCTACCGTCTCCTCCGGCACCGAGTGCCTCTCGGCGAGGCGACGGACGACCACTTCCCCGCTCGGAGGATAGCGATTGGCGCTCTGGGCTTGCGCCACCAGCGCAGCCACCATTTCATCTGGTAGCGGGTAGGGCGACTCGTTGGAGGCGAGCTTGTAGCCGGCGGATCCGTCCTGCCTCACCGCCGCCATCCCCGCCACGTAGCGGGGTACTGTGTCCACGTACTCGCGCGGCGCTGGCGGCCGGCGGGTTACGACTCCTCGGCCCCGCGGGGCTGCACCAGCACCTTGCCGGGGTTCAAGATGCCTTTAGGATCCAATGCCGCCTTGAGTTGGCGCATCACGTCGACCCCCCGACCATGCTCCGACTCCAGAAATGACATCTTGCCGAGGCCCACCCCATGCTCTCCAGTGCAGGTGCCGTCCATGGCTAGGGCCCGAGCCACGAGCCGATCATGGACTCCGGTGGCGGCGGCCATCTCCGCAATGTCGTCCGGAAATACTACGAAAGTGAGATGGAAGTTGCCGTCGCCAACGTGCCCTACGATCGGCGCCAACACCCCGCTTCGTTCGATGTCGGCCTTGGTCTGACTGATGCAGGTAGCCAGGGCGGAAATCGGCACGCACACGTCCGTCGCCCAGGTGCTGGCACCGGGGCGCAGCGCCTTGGCGGCATAGAGCGCGTGGTGACGCGCCTGCCAGAGCCGCTTTCGGTCCGCGGGCGAGGTGGTCCACTCGAGCTGACCCCGATGGGCCTGCACAATCGCGGTGACTTCGTCAACCTGCTCGGCGACGCCGTGGCGACCGCCGTGGAATTCGAGAAAGAGAGTGGGACAGACGGGATATTCCAGCTGGCTGAACCGGTTGACCGCGTCCACCATCACGTCGTCCAACAATTCGATACGCGCCAGCGGGATACCCCGTTGGATCATCTCGATTACGGCGCTCACCGCCTGGTGCAGATCCGCGAGGCTGCAGACCGCGGCGGCAACCTCCTCCGGCAGCCCCCAGACCCTGAGCGTGGCGGTGGCGATGACCGCGAGCGTCCCCTCGGAACCGACGAAGAGACGGGTGAGGTCGTAGCCGGCAGCTGATTTGCGGGCCCGGCCGCCGGTCTTCAGGACATCACCGTTGGCCAGCACCACGGTGAGTCCCAAGGTGTTCTCCCTCATCGTCCCGTAGCGCACCGCGTTGGTGCCGCTGGCGCGGGTGGAGACCATCCCGCCCAGGGTCGGGTCGGAGCCCGGGTCCACCGGGAAGAACAGCCCCTCGCCGCCGAGACGCGCATTGAGCTGGCTGAGCGTGACGCCCGCCTCCACGGTGACATCGAGGTCCTCCACGCCGACGCGGAGAATCCGATTCATCGCGGCGAGGTCGAGGGTGATCCCGCCCTGGATGGGAATCACTCCACCTTCCAGTCCGGTGCCGGCGCCGAAGGGAATCACCGGGACACCGTGGGTGTGGCAGGTTTTCAGCGCCGCGACGATGTCGTCGATGCCGGTGCATGCCACCACCGCGTCGGGGAGGGCCGGTCGGTGGTGGGACTCATCGCGGCTGTGCTCTTCGAGCGCTGCGGTCTCGGTGCTCACGCGGCTTCCCAACCGCGATTTCAGCTCGGCCACGGCCCGCTCGGTTCGTCCCAGACGCTCTCCTTCGATTGGTGCCACGAGTCAGAGCCCCTTGGTGTCCCGCAACGCGGTCTCGGCGGCCGCTCGCTCATCCCACGGTAGCGCGCCCGAGGCGACCAGGATGCTCTGCTCATGGCCCTTCCCCGCCAGCAGGACGGTATCGCCGGGGAGTGCGGCGCCGATGGCGATCCGGATGGCCCGATCGCGATCTGGGTCCCGGTGCAGGTTCGCCTGCGGGTCGGCACCACCGGCCACCGCCCCGCTCCAGATCTCATCGATGATCGCCTCCGGATCCTCGTCCCGGGGGTCCTCCGAGGTGATCACCACCTGATCGGCCAGCTGGGCGGCGATCTTCCCCATCTCGGCCCGCTTGGCCGTGTCCCGCTCCCCCGCGCTCCCGAATACGACCCAGAGCCGGCCCGCTGTAGCCGCCCTCAGCTCGTGCAGAGCGAGGGTCAATGCCGCCGGAGTGTGGGCGTAGTCGACGATCACCGCGAAGGGCTGGCCTAGGTCGACCACCTCCATGCGGCCCGGCACGGCCTTGAGCGCCGCCAGGCCGGCGGCCAGAGCGGGGAGCGGTTGCTCCAACAGCAGCCCGGCCGCCAGCGCCGCCAGAGCATTGCCGACGTTCCAGCGCCCGGCGGTGNNCCTCGGGAGTGACACGCTCGGCGCGAAGGTCGGCTTCTTGGGCGCCTCTCGCGCTGTAGTTGAGAACTCTCGCTGGGGCCCGCTCATAGAGCAGAGGGAAGGCGCGGGAGTCGTCTAGGTTGAGGACCGCGAAGCCACCAGCTGAGGCGGACCGGTCCAGCAGCGAGGCCTTGGCCTCAAAGTACGCCTCCCAGGTCTTGTGGAAGTCCAGATGCTCGTGAGTGATGCTGGTATAGACCGCTCCCGCGAAGCAGATCTGGTCGAGCCGTCCGAGGGCCAATCCGTGCGAGGTCGCCTCCAGGGCGATCGACTGGCAGCCTTGATCCACCATCCGCCGCATCCACGCCTGGAGATCGAGCGACTCCAAGGTGGTCTGGCGGCTGAGGTTGGGCTCGATCTGGCTGCCCAGACGAAAGTCCACGGTGCTGAGGCTGCCCACCTTGCCCATGGCGGCGGAGAGCGCCGCGTGGAGCATGGTGGTGGTGGTGGTCTTGCCATCCGTGCCGGTGATCCCCACGACTGGGACCAAGGTCGAGGGGTGACCGTAGAAGGTCGCCGCTAGCATCGCCAGAGCGGCCCTGGTGTCCGCGACCACGGCCAGGCGACCTGGATCCACACCCGGCAGCTCGCGCTCGACCACCGCGACGACCGCGCCTTGGGCGAGAGCGGTCTTCACGAACTGGTGGCCATCTTGGTGCTGACCCGGGATCGCGACGAAGACGGTGCCCTCTCGGGCCTGCCTCGAGTCATAGGTGATCCCGATCACCTCGTTGTTCCGAGCCGGCTCCGGAACAGACGGCAGCCCGAGCGCGGCTGCGAGCAGAGACCAGCGCATGGCCCAAGCGTAGCTGTAGTTCGCGCGCGGGCTGCTGACGAGTGGCGGGAGGGCCGCCGAAGGCGGGACGGACTCGGCGCCCCCTTCAGAGGTGCATCCGTTCGTTCGTGGATCACGTCCAAAGAGGGGGCTTGCGGGACAGCCACGGGGTGCATACCCTATATCAACTTGTATACAGTCGCTCAACCCAGTGGGTCCGAGGAGGGGTGATGGCCGAGTCCGCACAGAGTCAGGAAGTCGTGATCCCCGGCGGCGATGGGGCCGCCTTGGTGGCCCGGGCCGGCCAGCTCTTGGAGATCATCGACGTGGAGGGCGAGCAGGTAGCAGACTTCATCGCCTTCTCGGAGCGAAGTCAGAGCGAGTGGCTTTCCACCACCCACACCCGATCGACCACGCTGCGCCTGAACATCGAGGTGGGCGACATCCTCCAGAGCAACTGGCGCAATTCCATGTTTGAGGTGGTTCAGGACGACGTAGGGACTCACGACGTGATCACCTCCATGTGCGATGCCCGCCGCTACACCATCGACTACGGGGTGACCGGCCACCGCAGCTGCCGCACTAATCTCACCCAGGCGTTCGAGCCCTGGGGAATCGCCGATTGGCAGATCCCCGACCCCTTCAACCTCTTTCAGAACGCGCCCATCAGGCCCGATCGCACCTTCGGTAATGAGCGACCTACCAGCCGACCCGGGGACAAGATCGTGCTGAGAGTGCTGATGGATGTCCTGGTGGGGGTCTCGGCCTGCCCGCAGGACCTCAACCCCTGCAACGGATACGCGCCTAGCCCGATCCGCGTCAGACTCGACGGCCAAGCTACCTAGGAGGGATGATGGAAAGACTAAGAATCAGGCGTCCGGACTTGCTGCCGGAGCCGATCAGCCACTACACCGACGCCGTCGCCGCCGACAATCTCGTATTCGTCTCCGGCATACTCCCCGTCGACCCCGATGGGAACATCGTCGGGGTCGGCGACGTGGTCCGGCAGACCGAGCAGATCTTCCACAACATCGAAGTGCTCCTCGACGCTGCGGGAGCCACCTTCGACGACGTGGTCAAGGTCAGCCTGTTCTTGCTGCGAATGGGCGATCGAGAAGCGATCAACACGGTCCGGCAGCGGGTCTTCGGCGTTTCGCGGCCCGCCAGCACATTGGTCGAGGTGTCGGCGCTGGCTCTGCCCGACGCCCTGCTTGAGGTGGAGACGATCGCAGTCATTGATCGGGCATCTGCTGGCGGCGCTGGCAGAACCCACGGTAGAGCGGCAGCCCAAGTTCCTGGAGGCACGGGATGAGACGAAGCATCGTCGCCCTGGCGCTGGCAGCGAGTGTTGCGAGTATGGCCGGGGGTGTGACGGCCCAAGCCGCGGCCGGGTCCGCACCCCTCGTGGTGGGTGAATTCGCCCCCTTCTCCGGCGCTGATGCAGTCTTCGGACCAGAGATGGCGGGTGGTTGCATTCCCGCGGTGCGGGCAATCAATGCTGACGGCGGCGTGCTCGGCCACACCATGAGTTGCGTGGAAGAGGACACTCGTGGTGATCCGGCGGACGCCGTGCCCGCAGCGGACAAGATGATCGCCTCGGTGACCAATCTGGTTGGTGCCCTGGGGCCCAGTTCCGACGAGGCACTGCCAACCGTACCGATCCTGAACCAGGCGAAGGTGCCCATGTTCGTGGAAACCGGACAGGCCGCCTTCGACCACACCACCGCCGCGTACTTTTGGCGCATCACTCCGGCTGACGACGTGAAGGGATTCGCCCTGGCCTTGTGGGCCCACCGGGCTGGCTACACCCGGGCCGCGGCAGTCTTCGGGAGTGATGTCGGCTCCCAGTCCGATGTTCCGACGCTGCTCACCGCTTGGAAGCGGCTGGGCGGAACGATGGTCGCCAACCAGCGCATCGCCCTCGACTCCAGTTCCTACGAGACCGAGGTCGAGCAGTTGGTCCAGTCTCGTCCGCAGGTCATCTTCACTGAGGTCGATCCGCAAACCGGGTCCACCTACTTCAGCGAGTTGCAGCAGCTCCACGGCCTGATTCCGATCATCGGCACCGAGATCAGCTTGGAAGCTCCTTGGTTGAAGGCCGTCTCCGGAGCACTGGGGGCCGGTCCAACTGCCAAGTACATCGAGGGAATGCAACCTTATGCACCACCCTCCGGGCCCGCCTGGAAGGTGTACAACAAGACTTTGCGGGCCTCCTCATCGCAGGTGCCTCAACCCGCCCAATGGTCCGCCGACCCCTACTCGATGACCTTCTACGATGCGGTCAATGTCATGGCTCTGGCCATGCTCGACGGCCACTCCACCTCCCGGTCGGTGGAGAATCGCTACATCAGCACTGTCACCGCTCCCGGCGCGGGCAAGACGATCGTGTACTCGTTTGCGGCCGGAAAGGCGGCGCTCGCCGCTGGCCACAAGATCCAGTACGTGGGCGCCGGTGGACCGATCATCTTCAACAAGTGGCACAACTCGACCGGAGCCTTTGAGGCGGCCAAGTTCATCAACCACCATCTGAAGTTGGTGGGCTCGGTCTCAGCCCAAAAGATCGCATCTCTCAGCCACTAGCCGAGTGACCCCACAACCTACCGACCTACGATCGACCGGCAGGCAGGTGCCTCCGTGAGCCTGCTC
This sequence comes from Candidatus Dormiibacterota bacterium, assembly GCA_003132265.1. Lineage (GTDB taxonomy): Bacteria > Chloroflexota > Dormibacteria > Aeolococcales > Bog-877 > Bog-877. Next base: position 6,762 of record PKXE01000072.1, read on the forward strand.
TTGCCGGCGATCGGGTTCGGTGTCGTCACGGCGTCGATCCTGGCCCTGGCGGGGGTCGGTTTCACCCTCCAGTTCGGGGTCACCAACATCCTCAACTTGAGCTACGGGTCGATCATGACCGGGGCCGCGTTCGTCGCTCTTTTGGTGAGCCAGCAGGGGTTCAGCGTCTGGCTAGCGGTTGCCGCCGGCGGGGTCTTCGGCGCCATCTTTTCGGTGGCGCTAAACCGCGGCGTTTACACCCCCTTCATTCGCCGGGGCACCCGGCTTTTCGGCATGATCATCGTCACCATCTCAGTCGCCCTGGTCGTCCAGTACGCAATCCAGGCCATCTGGGGCGCGAGCTTCTTCAGCCTTTCAGGTCTGCATAGCCCGAGCATCCATCTGGGAGATTTCGCGTTCACCCAGATTCAGCTCGGGATCGTCGGGCTAGGCCTGGGGGCGATGGTGGCGGTCCACCTTCTGCTGCGCTTCACCACGTTGGGCAAGGCGATGAGAGCCACCGCGACCAATCCCGAGCTAGCGCGCAACTGTGGCGTCGCCACCGATCGGGTGATCGACATCGCCTGGGCCATCTCCGGAGGTCTGTGCGGGCTGGCCGGGGTAGTCCTGGTGATGAACGTCACCGCCTTCACGCCAGCTACCGGCGGTGAGTTCCTCATCCCCATCATCGCGGTAGCAGTGCTGGGCGGTATCGGCCAAGCCTATGGCGCCATGTTGGGGGCTCTGATCGTGGGTATCACCAGCGAATTGGCCGCCGCGTTGATTAGTCCCGATTACAAGGACGTAGTGGCGTTCGTCATCCTGATCGCGGTCCTGCTAGTGCGCCCCAAGGGCATCCTGTCCGAGATCGCTGCCGCGAAGGAGGTGGCCGCTTGAGCGTCGCCTGGCAGTTCTACGTCTCCTCAGTACTGATCTATCTGGGCGTCGACATCATGGCCTGCTGGGGCTTGAACATCCAGTTTGGCTACGCAGGGCTGGTGAATTTCTCCTTCATCATCTTCCAGGCTGCGGGCGCCTACACCGCTGCCGTGCTCACCCTCGGCCACGCCACCCCGGGTGGTATTCAAGAGTACGTGGGAGGCGCTCACTGGCCATTCCCCCTGCCGATCCTGGCTGCGGGATTAGTGGGTGGGCTCCTCGCCGCCGTGGTTGGAGCCATCGGCCTGCGCAGGCTGCGCAGCGACTACGAGGCAATGGTGATGCTGGTCGTGTCATTGATCGCCACCAGCATCGCGACCAATGAGACTGGACTGGTCAACGGAGCCAACGGGCTGGACCTGGTCCCCAAGCCCCTGGTCGGCGCCTTGCACCTGTCCGCGATCTCGTACCAGTGGTTCTATGTCGGCGTCACCGCAGTCGTCTGCTTGCTCATCTACTGGGTGGTGCGCTCCGTCACCGGGTCGCCGCTGGGGCGAAGTCTTCGCGCCACGCGCGAGAGCGAGCGGGCCGCTGCGGCGCTGGGGCGCAACGTCACCGGCTTGCGCCTGCTCGCCTTCGTCTTGGGCGGCGCGATTGCCGGTGTCAGCGGTGCCATCCTGGTGATGTTCATCTCCGCCTGGTCACCGGGCAGCTGGCTTTATCCCGAGACCTTCGTGTACTTCACGGCCCTGATCGTGGGTGGTTCAGGCAACAACCTGGGAGCCGTGGTAGGCGCACTGCTGGTCCCAGTGGCCTTCTTGGAGGCGACCCGCTTCCTGCCTGCGTTTGGGCCTCCTGGTCTCATCGATTCGTTGCAGTGGATCGCCATCGGGGCGCTGGCCTTGGTCTTCCTTTGGTTCTGGCCCCGAGGCCTCATTCCAGAGCGTCGACGGCGGTTCGCTCGCGCCGGACCACCAAGCGGCCCACCGCCGGCGGCCGCTCCCGAGG
>PKXE01000072.1:8647-18717 GCA_003132265.1 Candidatus Dormiibacterota bacterium
AACGGGGCCGGCAAGTCGACCACCCTGGACATGATCGCCGGCGCCACTCCGCCCAGCTCTGGCCGGGTGCTCTTCGAGGGCCGGGATGTGACGCAGATGCCCGCGTACCAGCGGGCTCGCAACGGCATCATCCGGACCTTCCAGACCTCCAGCGAGTTCGCCCGCCTCACCGTCCTGGAAAATCTCTTGGTGGCGGCGCCCCGACTCCGCGGCGAGGGGCTGTTCGGCTCGCTGCTTGGCAAGTGGTACTGGAGGGCCGAGGAGCAAGAAGAGGTGGAGCGCGCCCGGGATCTGCTCAGGCGCTTCGAGCTATCGGAGAAGGAGGACGAGTACGCAGGCAACCTGAGCGGGGGCCAGAAGCGCCTGCTGGAGATCATGCGGGGGCTGATAGCCCGGCCGAAGATCCTGCTTCTCGACGAGCCCATGGCGGGCGTGAACCCCTCTCTGGCCCGGCGTATCGAAGGCCTCCTCCTGGAGCTCAACCAGGAGGGCCTGACCATGATCATGGTGGAGCACGAGCTGGGCACAGTGGAGCGGCTCTGCAACCCGGTAGTGGTCATGGCCGACGGCCGCGTCCTTCGCCAGGGAACCATGGCCGAACTCCGCCAGGACCGGGAGGTGCTGGATGCCTACCTCATTGGCTGAGGCGCCCCGCCCCGCCCCCCGGCTGGTGATCGAAGGGCTCAGTGCGGGCTACGGCCGGGACCCGATCATCTCCGGCATCGACTTGGCGGTCGGCGGCGGCGAGGTGGTCTCGGTGATCGGGGCCAACGGAGCGGGGAAGTCGACGCTGCTCAAGGCCATCACCGGCGCGCTCCCGTCGATGTCCGGCCGGGTGTCCCTCGGAGACCGCGATGTCACCAACCTCAGCGGTAATCGGCTGGCCCGGCTCGGGATCGGCTACGTTCCCCAGAGCCGGGACGTTTTCGACACCCTGACGGTTGCCGAGAATCTCGAGATGGGCGGCTACCTGCTGTCCACCCGGGAGCGTTCCCGGCGTGCCGAGGAGGTGCTGGGCATCTTTCCCAAGCTGAAGGAGATGCTGGGTCGGCGTGCCATGAAACTAAGTGGCGGTGAGCGCAAGATGGTGGCGCTGGCTCGGGTGCTGATGCTCAGCCCCCAGGTGCTGGTCCTCGACGAACCCACCGCTGGGCTTTCCCCGGAACTTTCCCGGTCGGTGCTGCGGGATCAGGTGAGGGCCCTAGCGGACGGTGGCGTTGCCATACTGCTGGTGGAGCAGAAGGCGTTTGAGGCGCTCGAGATCTCAGACTGGGCCCACGTCCTGGTGGCTGGCAGGACGGCGATCGAGGGTCCGGGCACAGTCCTGGCCACCCGCAGTGACATTCGCGAGGTGTTCCTTGGTGCAGAAGTTCGCGCTTGACGAAAGGCCAGTGAAGGCCGGCGCCAAGCTGGCACTTCGCCCTGACAGTCGTTCCCGGAACGGTCGCGCGGCCAAATCTGTTCCGACACCGGACCCGGCGCGGGCCAGCGAGATGCCCTCCGCAGGCGGTGGTCCCGGGGCAGCTGAGGTCACCCTCTCCAGCAAGAGCGAGTTGGTGGTCAGGGCCGTCAGGGAGATGATCGTGGCCGGACAGCTGCTGCCGGGAACCCCTCTCCGGCAGCAGGAATTAGCCCGGCTCTTCGGAGTCAGCGCGACCCCAGTGCGAGAGGCGATCCGGCGCCTAGAGGCTGAGGGGCTGGTTCGTTCCCTGGTCCATCGGGGCGCCACGGTGGCCCGACCTGATGCGATGCACCTGGAGGAGAGCCTCCGCATCCTGGCGGTGTTGGAGGCGCTGGCCGGCCGACTGGCAGTGGAGCGGATGTCCGACGCTGACCTGCGGGAGGTCGAAGACCTACACGAGCAGGTGAGACTCTGCCGGGACGACGAGCGGCGACGGAAGGAGCTCAACCGGATCTTCCACTTCCGGGTCTATGAGTGCGCCGGCTCCCCGATGCTGCTCTCGATCATGCGCCTGCTCTGGTCCTCGTTTCCGGGCGGACCTCATGTCGGACGCCCCCTCGACGAGTCAGTTCGTGGCCACGCCCGCCTGCTGGATGCGCTGCGCCAGCGCGACCCGGTCGAGGTCACCCGGGCCATCGACGAGCACGTGAGCGGCATGATCGACTACGTCCAGGCAGGACCGCCCGCGGTAGGCGGGATCTAACCCCGGCCCCAGAAGGCCCTTGCTCGACCGCCGCCGCGCGCGAGAAAGGGTGCTCGCGACAGCGGAGAGCGGAGACTCGGGAGCGTCGGCAACTTCACGCTCGGGGAAGCGTCAGAGTTCGTCTAGAGCGCCGGGCGCGATCAACCGACGGCGGCCCAGCACTGCGACGAGCAGAAACGAGCACATTGCTCGCCACCCCCTCGGCAACGTCGGCCCACAATTAGAAACCGTGGAGGTGATGGAGCTTCGGGCGCCTGCTCCGGCGGTGAGCGGACCGCTGCGGCCCGTCTCCCGACCCGACCCGACCCCGGGGCCGGGCGAGGTCCGGCTTCGCGTAGAGGCGTGCGCTGTGTGTCGGACCGATCTGCAAATCAGCTCCGGCGACCTCCCTGCCAGAGTGCTGCCGATCGTACCCGGGCACCAGATCGTGGGCAGGGTGGTTGAGGTGGGTGAGGGGGTCGGCCCGGAGTTTCTGGGTCGGAGGCTTGGGGTGGGATGGCTCGCCTCCGCCTGTGGTGACTGCGAGTTCTGCCGGGGTGGCCGGGAGAACCTCTGCCGCAAGGCGACCTTCACCGGATGGGATAGGGATGGCGGGTTCGCCAGCCAGGTGGTGGTGCGGGCAGACTTCACTCAGCGGTTGGCGGACGAGGGTGATCCGGTCCAGCTGGCACCACTCTTGTGCGGTGGGGTGATCGGCTACCGGGCCTTTCGCCGCACCGAAGTTGGCCGGGGGGACCGGCTGGGGCTGTTCGGGTTCGGGGCCTCGGCCTGGCTGGTGGCCCAGCTGGCGATTGCGGAGGGCTGCCAGGTCTTCGTCGTCACCCGCGACGAGTCGGCCCGCCAGCGGGCGAAGGAGCAAGGCGCAACCTGGGTTGGCGCTCCCGGGGAGTCGCTACCGGTCCCGCTCCAGGGCGCTATTACCTTCGCTCCCGTCGGGGCGGTGGTGGTCGACGCGCTCCGGGCCTTGGACCGGGGCGGGACCTGTGTCGTGAACGCCATCCATTTGGACCGCATCCCCGAGTTCCCCTTCGAGCACCTTTACTGGGAGCGGCGGCTCATCAGCGTCGCCAACTTCACCCGCCAGGATGCCGCTGAGTTCCTCCAGCTGGCCCAGCAGATCCCGATCCGCACGCTGGTCGAGCAGTTCCCCTTGGCTCAGGCCAACCAGGCCCTGCTCCAGCTCCAGGAAGACGGCATCCCCGGAGCGGCGGTGCTGGTTCCCTAGATCAGGGAGGCTGGGAGGAGAACTCCTTCTGGAGCCGTGTGACGGCCTCCCTGGCCGCCACGGTCAGCTCCAGCGCCAGCCGTCGGTCTAGATCCAGGGAGGGGGTCGTCTCGAGCGCTCGCAGCCGTTCCTCGAGTAGGTTGAGCTGGTCCGCAATCTCGCCCGGGGTCGCCAGAGCCCGGAGCCGGGCCGCCGCCACCGAAGCGGGGTCACCCTGACGCTGGGCGTGCTGGTAATGCCCGAAGGCCAGTCGATCCCGATCAGCGGCGAGCAAGAGACGCACTGCCGCCTGGCCGGACTCAGAGATCTCCTCGGCCGGCGCGTGGAGCCGGCAGAGACCATCGAGGCCCGCCGCGAGCGCCCCGGTGATCGCAGCCGCCGCGGCGCCGCCGGCCGCATCTCGGGGGGAGAGCATCCGGGCGACCGTTTCGAGCAGCGACCAGGAGGCCACCGGGCCGGGTTGGAGCCCTCCCAGCTCCGTCAGTGAGAGCAGAGCGCAGACCGCGGTGATCCGGCCGATCCCCCCGGGCACCGGTGTCACCCGGGTGGCCGCCGCGCCGGCCTCCGGAGAGACGTCTCCGCGTAGCTGTCCGTCGACCATCGAAGTTCCCACGTCGAGGACCGTCGTTCCGGAGCGGATCGCCGCCTTGGGCATCACGCCGGCGATTCCGATGGCGGAGATCAGCACGTCGTAAGGAGGCAGGGGATGAACATTGGCGATGTCGCTCTGGACCACGGAAACCTGGGCCCCGGTCGCCAGCAGTCGCTGCGCGATCGGCCGGCCGCCGGTCGACCCGTGGCCGATGATCAGGATCCGAGATCGCGAAGCATCGATTCCCAGGTACAACAGGGTCGCGAGGCAGGCCTCGGCGACAGGTGTCCCGCGGCGCCGGCCCTCAGCTGCCGCCGAGAGTGCCGCCGGGGTCACCGCTTCGACGTCCTTGCTGGCGGGGAGGTGGGCGGCCACCACCCCCGGGGGCAGCGAATCGACCGGTTGAACCACCACCACTCCATGGACGGTGGGGTTGACCACCAGGGCGTCGAGGGCGGTCAGGGTTGTCTCAGCGTTGTCCCGGGGCACCGTCCGGTGCACGACTTCAACCCCCCCGGCGACTGCCTCGCGCTCCAGCGAGCGGGCGAACGAACCGCCCGGCACGTTGCCCTCTTCGACCACGACCCCCAGCCGATAGGGGAGCTTCCTCGCTCGGCAGCGATCTCTGAGCTGGGCCCGGAGTTCCTCTAGCAACGGCGCGAGGTCGAGCAGATTCGAGGCTGCGGAGTCCATCAGCTCCCCATCGAGTCGGCGACCGAGTCCAAAGGATCTCTCCCCAGGTCACTGCCCGAGCAGTTCATCTCCATCGGAACCGCGATGCTCCGACCGTAGCAGGCGGCATCCGCAGCCTGCTGGCCCAGGGCCTCGACCTCTCGACGCACCCACCGCTCTGCCAGTCAGCTTCCAAGCACTTTCTCAGCCGCAGCGCGGTCTCTCCACCCAAAACCTCTGTCACACTAGCCCCGTCCGCCGGGGTCGAGGTGGGGCCGGCCACGCCCGGTCTGCTCGCACTTCCAGCAGAGCCCCGCCGCCGGTGGATCTCAGGAGGCCGGAGCTTGGTCGAGGTCGTGACCCTGGAGACGCCAGAGCTGGGGGACCGCACCTATCTGGTCCACGACGGGAAGCAGGCCATCGTCGTCGATCCCCAGCGCGACACCGACCGGGTACTGGCCCTGGCCGACTCGGCCCGGGTCCAGATCACCTGTGTTGCCGAGACCCACATCCACAACGACTACGTCTCGGGGGGGTGGGCCTTGTCTCAGGCGCTGGGAGCCCGCTATCTGGTCGCCGCCGCCGACGACGTCTCTTTCCAGCGCCAACCGGTGAGTGAGGGCGATCGGGTTGAGGTGGGCTCCATGACCCTGCAGGCGCTGGCCACCCCCGGGCACACCGCCAACCACCTCTCGTTCCTGCTCTGGGCCAAGGACGGTCCGCGAGCCCTCTTCAGTGGAGGCTCGCTGCTCTATGGAGCGGTGGGGCGCACCGACCTGGTCTCGCCGCGCCTCACCGAAGAGCTGGCCCGCGCCCAGCACCGCTCGGCGCTGCGGTTGGGGGCCCTGCCCGAGAGCCTCGCGCTCTACCCCACCCACGGATTCGGGAGCTTCTGCGCCAGTGCGCCCACCTCCGCCACCGAGCCCAGCCACACCATCGGGACCCAGCGGGCCACCAACCCCGCCATGATCGGGGACGAGGACGGTTTTGTGAAGGGTCTGCTGGCGGGGTACTCCCTCTATCCGCGCTACTACGCTCACATGAGCCCGCTCAATCTCGAGGGCGCGGCGGCGCCCGACCTCTCCCTGCCCCCCCCAATCGATATCGCCGAGGTCGGTCGGCGCATCCAGGGGGGCGAGTGGGTCATCGACCTCCGGGGCCGGACCGAGTTCGGCCCCTCTCACGTGGCTGGCACGGTCAACTTCCCGACGGGCGAGCAGCTGGCGACCTACGTGGGTTGGGTCGTCCCCTGGGCCGCTCCCCTGACCATGGTGGCCAGCTCCCGGGCGGACGTCGGCCGGGCCCGCCGGGCTCTGGCCAGGATCGGGATCGACTGGCTCGCTGGCTGGTCGAATGTCCCGCTGGCCGACCTTCAGGCGGCACTCGGGAGTTCCTCGTACCTGGTGACCAATTTCCAGGGCCTGGCCGAGGCCGTCCGTTCCCACGACGTTCAGATCCTCGACGCCCGTCGTCCGGACGAGTGGCGCGAGCGCCACATCAAGAACGCGATCAACATCCATCTCCCCGACCTGCCCCCCCGGATCAGCGAGCTTCCCAACCGGCCCATCTGGGTGCACTGCTCCGCCGGGTACCGGGCCAGCGTCGCCGCCAGCCTTTTGGACCGGGCGGGCCGCGAAGTGGTGTTGGTCGATGACGACATCGAACGGCTGGAGGAGGTCGGTCTAGAACTGGTCAGCGGCTCCGAGTAGACGTCCCATTCCCGCCGGGGACGGACTCGGTCCAACCTATGATGGCCCCATGGGTTCCGACTGCCTGTTCTGCCGGATCGTGGCCGGCGAGCTGCCCGCCGACGAGGTCCACCGCGAGCCCGGCATCATCGCCTTCAAGGACATTCACCCGGTGGCTGAGACCCACGTCCTGGTCATCCCCGAAAGGCACATCGAGGATCTCCGCCAGCTCCAGGAGGAGGACGCCCCGCTCTGGCTCCGCCTGGCCCAGGTGGCCAACGTGGTGGCCGCCGATCTCGGCCATGAAGAGGGATACCGCTTCTACGTGAGCGTCGGTTCCGCGGGCGGGCAGACAGTCCCCCATCTCCATATCCACGTCATGGCAGGGAGCATGCGCCGCCTGCCGTCCTGATTCGAGCTGGCCCTCCTCGAGTATTCTTGAGTAGCGGGTCGGATTTTGGCCCAGGCTTGGGCGGTGGGAGTGCACTTCAGATGGCTTTGAGTTCGCGGGAATTGGTCGAGCAGGCGCGCCGGGAGGTGCCCGAGGTGGCGCCGCAGGAGCTACGGGCCCGGCTGGCTCACGACGGCGCTTGCCAAGTCCTCGACGTCAGAGAGCCGGAGGAGGTTGCCCAGGGCGTACTTCCTGAGGCCGTGCTCATCCCGAGGGGCTTCCTGGAGCTCCAGGTGGAGTCGGCGATCCCCGATCGCTCGACCCCGATCACCGTCTACTGCGCTTCCGGGGTGCGTTCTCTCCTGGCGGCGAGGACCCTGCGTGGAATGGGGTACTCCGACGTGGCCTCCCTCCAGGGGGGCTTCAACGCCTGGAAGGACCAGGGACTGCCCTTCACGGTGCCGCACTCCTTCACCCAGGAGCAGCGCGAGCGCTACAGCCGCCATTTCCTGCTCAGCGAGGTCGGCGAGGCGGGCCAGGCCAAGCTGCTCGGCGCCAAGGTGCTGCTGCTGGGGGCAGGTGGCCTGGGGGCCCCGGTCGCCTACTACCTGGCTGCCGCCGGGGTGGGGACCATTGGGCTGGTGGACTTCGACCGAGTGGAGCTGAGCAACCTGCAGCGGCAGATCGTCCACACTGTGGACCGACTGGGGATGCTCAAGACCGAATCGACGGCGATCGCGCTCAAAGCGCTCAACCCCGAGGTGAAGGTCGTGGAGCACAACGTCCACTTGGACAGCTCCAACGCCGCCGAGATCTTCTCCCGGTACGACGTGATCATGAACGGGAGCGACAACTTCCCGACCCGTTACCTCGCCAGCGATGTGGCGGTCTTCCTGGGTAAGCCGCTGGTGGACGGCGGGATCTTCCGCTTCGAGGGCCAGGCCACGACCATGATCCCGTTCGAGTCGGCCTGCTACCGCTGCCGCTACCCGGCGCCCCCGCCCCCGGAGGAGGCGCCCAGCTGCTCCGAGGCCGGCGTCCTGGGGGTGCTGCCCGGGCTAGTCGGCATGATCCAGGCGATCGAGGTGATGAAGCTGCTCCTGGGCATCGGGAAGACGCTGAGCGGCCGGCTGCTGCACGTCGACGCGCTGACGATGGAGTTCACCGAGTTCCGCCTTCGGCGCGACCCCGAGTGCCCGGTCTGCGGCGAGCATCCCTCGATCACCGAGCCCATCGACTACGAGGGCTTCTGCCGCAACCCCAACCTGGTCGTGTCGGCGCCGGCCCCCGCCCCGGTCCTGGCCTGAGCCCCCAGCGGGTGCGGCGCCCAGTCGCGCTCCTTTGGGCAGTGCCAGGCGCTTGAGCTCCGGCGCTGGCGGGTACCATGGAACCGTGAAGCAGGCCACGATCTCGCTCGACGATCTGATCACCGCAGTGGAGACCGCCCGTGACAAGGTGATGGCGGATGAGGTCCGGTCCCTGGTCAAGTTCGGTATCCCCAAGGCTATGGCCCAGCAGATGGTCGCGGCCCGGTTCCAGCAGAAGGTTGTAGGTGAAGAGGGCGAAGGCGGGGAGACAGAGACTCCAGCCTGGCCCGACATGAGCTGATCCAACTTCCGCCCCCGCCCCCGATCGGTCTGGAGAACGGACAGGGGCAGCGTGGAGGAGTTGGTCCCGTTCAGCCCTTACCGGTCCGATCGGCAATACGCCCGGCTGGAGACCTATCGCCGTCTGGGCCTGCCGGATGCGACCTGGGCCGCTGAGCAGTTCAACCTCCGGGTCCACGTCTCGACCGCCGGCCCCGAAGGTGCTGAGCGCCGAGCCGCCGAGGTGTGGGAGGCAGTCGAGCGGCTCCCACTCCAGGTCAAGGACATCGTTCGGGGCGTCATCGACGAGGTGCGCCTTGACCACGAGGACAGCTTTCCGGCGGAGACTCTGGGGACCTGGCGGGACGCGACCATGCGGATCAACCGGGACTGGTCACTCATCCCCGCTTTGCGGAACCCCGGCTGGCACCGGGATCTCGGCTATGACCTCTTGCGGGCCACTTTGGTCCACGAGGCTGGTCACGCCCTGGTCGAGGATCCAAGGGGCGGGATCCGGCTGCGCGACAGCGTGGCCCTGATCGCCGCCTCGGGGTGGCTGCCCCATCCCCTAGTGGACCCCATCCCCTACGGCCCGGTCGGCCGGCAGGTCTCCACCCTCAGCGCTTACTACCTGGAGCGGCTGCGCCAACTCGACCCGCGCTGGGATGGAGACCTCTCACTGGGCAGCCCCGGGTTGCCGTCGGCGCAGCAGCTGGATCGCGACGTGATGCAGGAGGTCAGCACCTTCAATCGGCTACGGACCAAGGATCGCGGATCGCTGGCTCTGCAGGGGTCGGACCAGCTGCTCCGCCGCCTCCGCAACGATGACCCTCCCCACTTGACCCACGAACTGGCCGCTCACGGTCTCAGCCTGGAGGACGTCGACGCCGCAGTGCGGCGGCGGCGGGGCATCTCCCTCTACGCTGAAGAGTCGATCTCGGAAACCCCGGCCGAGATCTTTCGTTGCATCCACGCTCCCTTCACGCGAGCTGAACGCAGCCGTCCGGCGCTGATCGAGGGGGAACGCGTGCTCGTCGAGCCCTGGCGCACCGCCGACCGGGCGATCGGAGCTCGCCGCCCGGCGCTCGCGCCCGAGCGGCCCTGGGAGGCACTGCAGCTGATCCGCCGAGGCGTGGGCCGGGAACTGGGGAGGTGACTTAGATGGACCAGCGTTTCCGACTCAAAGAATCGGGTGGTCGCCGGGGCGCCGAGGCGTGGGGTTTCCCGGTCCAGCTGGAAGGGGACTCCGACCTCTGCCAGCGGATCAGCGGCTACCTCCATGACCCGGTCCCAGCACTCACCCAGTCGCTGGACCCCCAAACGGGTGAGCGCGGGACTAGGGTCATCACCCTGGCCCCCGGCGACCCCGGGTGGTTGGTGGGCTGCCTGCGGAGAGCTGCCCAGGAGCTCGGCCTGCACCTCACGGAGGTTCCCCTCGGTGGGAAATGAGACCCGCCGCGGAAAAGCTTGTCCAACCCGGCGAGCAGAGACTATGGTTCATTCCTCGTCAGGTTTCGGGGGGGCGGCAGGTGACCGGTTGGGGACGGTCGCGGCGAGCTGCGCTGACGGTCGGGTTGGGGCTGATGGTGGTGTGGACCGCCGCCTGTGCTAGCGCCCCGGCCAAGATTCCCCCTGCGACCACGAGGCCCTCGGCGGCGCCCACCACGGTCGCTCCCGGCGTGTCGGTGAGCCCGTCCGAGCTCGCCCTCCCCCCGTACTCCGTCTCGACGTCCAATCCGCTGCCGGCAGGT
>PKXE01000101.1 GCA_003132265.1 Candidatus Dormiibacterota bacterium
GCCGTCAGATTAGCTGTCAAAGGTGGAGAGCACCCAGCCCGAGAGCCGGATTTGATCTCGGAAAGTGGCGCGCCCAGAGGGATTTGAACCCCCGCTCCCAGATCCGTAGTCTGGTGCTCTATCCGGGCTGAGCTATGGGCGCAGGCGCGGGTTGCATTCTAGTGCCTACGCCGCGCCGGGTCAGTCGCCTAGCAGGTCACCCGGCCGCTGCTCCAGAGCCCGGGTGGCCGCTATCCGGCACCCTAACTGGTCGAGTACGGCGTCCAACTCGTCCCGGAGCCCCGGTTCAAGGGTCACCGGCTGGTTGTCCAGTTCCCGTAGCAACGCTGATAGTTGGAGCGCCTGCTTCTCGATCTTGGCCACCGTCTGCCGGGTGTCCAGCCCCAGCTCCAATGGCGATCCCACCAACTCCACAATGCCGCCCTCCATGGAGGGGTCATCCGGCCCCGCGGAAGCTTTGCTGCTGGTGGCAGCAAGCCTGCTGGTCATGCTATCGCTGCCAGTGCCTGGTGTCGAGGATCGCGCGCGCAGAGACCCCGGGAGGCCCGGCCCCCACTGGCGGCGGTCAGTCGGGACCCCCGCTCAGGCATCGCGCAGGTGACGCCGGAGGGGGCTGGTCAGCAGATGGATGAGCCGGATTAGGATCAGCGCTGCGATCGTGTAAATGGCGAGAGCCAGTAGCGCTGCCCAGAAGGTGGTGTGACCCACCGCGGGGACGCCGGGTCGGAAGAGGCCCGCGAAGGGGCTTGCGAGGGCGTCTCCGACCCGGGTCACGACCCCGACGAAGCCATCGCGACTCACCGCGGTCGCCCGGAAGACGAAGTCGAGTGCCAAAAACGCGTCCACGACGGCGACACAGAGCAAGATCAGCTCGCTGAGCTGGTGGCCTCGCTTGGGAGCCACCTTTCCCGGCCGTCTTTGCCGGCTGGTCCCAGGAGAGGGGGCGGGCTGCTGTTCCGTCCGCACCGGCTGGGGCGGGTTCGGCTCGGACTCCGGCGGCGCCGGCACTTCCATGCTCACGGCAGATCCTCCCTGATCAAGTAGGCCCGCGCACGTGGCCGGTGGCCGGCGCCTACCCTCACCCATACCAACGGTCTGGGGTGACGCTTGTTTCAGCGAATTCTGTCGGGTCACCGGTGCTGACGCTCCAGGCGATTGGCTGCGTCGGGCTCAGCAGAAGCTGAGTTAATCCCCTGCGAGGGGATTTTCAGCGGACCTGGAATTGGCTATACTCGGCGCCGCGCTGCGGCTGCCCCGCAACCGGCTGGCGCGGATGGCGAAATGGTAGACGCGCGGGGCTTAGAACCCCGTGGGGTAACCCGTCCGAGTTCGATCCTCGGTCCGCGCACCGTTACGCTTACCCAGAGCAGGATGAGTCCAAGTACCACTGACGCCGCGGAGCTGGAGGTGAGCGTCGAGCGCCTGGCCGGATCGCAGGCGCAGTTGACGGTCGAAGCTCCCGTGGCCGAGGTTGACCGGGCCGTCGGCCTGGCACTGCGGCATCTGGGCCAGCAGTACCGCCTGCCCGGCTTCCGGCCCGGCAAGGCTCCCGCCGCCGTGGTGGAGAGGGTGGTTGGTTGGGAGGCACTTCGGCAGCACGCGATCGATGACCTCCTGCCGGAGATCTGGGCTCGGGCGGTAGCTCAAGCCAATCTCGAGCCGGTCTCCAACCCGGACGTTACCGAAGTGGTGCTGGAGCGGGGAGAGCCGTTCCGCTTCACCGCCAGCGTGGTGCTCCGCCCTGAGGTGAACCTCGGGGACTATCGCCGAATCAAAGTCTCGGTGGCGGCGCCCGAGGTGTCCGAGGAGGACGTCGACCGCACCCTCGAGGCGCTGCGCCAGCGGTATGCCCAACTGGAGGACGCCGGCCAGCGTGAAGCCCGCGTGGGGGACGTGATAACTGCGGAGCTGACCATGCACCATAACGACGAGGTCGTCGGCACCCCCGGCCAGCTCCAGACCCTTGACCTAGAGCGTGGCGATCTTCTGCCCGGGATGGCGGACCAGCTCCTGGGGGCCCGGGTCGGCGAACCGGCTGAGGTCACCGTCACCCTGCCCGAGGAGTACGGCCGGCCCGAGCTGAGAGGGGAGTTGGTGGTGATCACGGCAGATGTCAAGCAGATCCAAGCCAAAGAACTGCCGGCCCTGGATGACAACCTGGCGGCCATCGCTGGCCATGGCGAGAGCCTCACCGAGCTGCGGCAGTTCGTCCGCGACCAGTTGACCGAGGAGGCTCGGCTCGAGGGCGAGCAGGGCCAGGAGGCCAAGGCCCTGGAGGAGCTGGTGGCAGTCTCCCGGGTCGAGGTGCCCGAGGTGATGATCCAGGCCGAGATCGATCGCCAGATCAAAGACCTCGAACTGCGCCTCTCGGCGTCCGGAATCTCGCTGGAGCAACTGCTGGCGTCGGATGACAAACAGCTCGAGCAGCTGCGCGGGGAGCGGCGGCAGCCCGCGGTGGAGCGGGTTCAACTGGAGTTGATCCTGGGGGAGGTGGCCCGCCGCGAGAAGCTGCAGGTCTCAGACCAGGAGCTGGACGAGAATCTGCGCCGCATCTTCTCCAAGGGCGCTTCCAAGGACAGCCGGCGCCGGGCTCGAGAGCCGCTCCGCCGGGAGTTGCTGCTGGGACAGGCGAGGCGTCTGGTGGCGGCGCTGGCCCGGGGCGAGTCAATCCCGGAACCGGTCGACGGCTAGTTTTAGAACCCCTGGGTATACTCGCGGTGCCAGTCAGTCAGACTCGGTTCCGGCCATCTAGCGCAACCAGGAGGAGACCATGGCCCTCGTTCCGATGGTCATCGAGACAACCAGCCGGGGCGAGCGCGCCTTCGACATCTATTCGCGGCTCCTGAAGGACCGCATCATCTTTGTCGGGACGCCCATCGACGACCAGATCGCCAATCTGGTCATGGCTCAGATGCTCTACCTCGAGAGCGAGGATCCCGAGCGCGACATCAACCTTTACATCAACAGCCCGGGAGGCTCCGTCTCCGCCGGGCTCGCGATCTACGACACAATGCAGTACGTCAAGCCCCGGGTGAGCACCTTCTGCATGGGGCTGGCGGCATCCTTCGCCTGCCTGCTGCTGGCGGGGGGCGACAAGGGGCTCCGGTTTAGCCTCCCCAACACCCGGATCATGATGCACCAGCCCTCGGGCGGCTTCCAGGGCCAAGCGTCAGACATTCAGATTCAAGCCCAGGAGATTCTCCGGCTGCGCCGGATCCTGGACCAGATCCTGGCCCACCACACCGGCAAGCAGGTTGACCAGATCACCCGCGACTCCGATCGCGACTTCTACATGTCGCCCGACGAGGCGCTGGAGTATGGCCTGATCGATCACATCATCACCGGGCACCGCGGCCAGGATCAGGCCGCGGGCGACGAGGGGCCGGCCGCGACCAGCCACGAGCCCGAGATCGTTGATACCGCGGCAGTCCCGGCGGCGGAGAAGAGTTCACCCGTCCGCTAGTCGGACGGGCACCTAGAGGATCGAGGTGACTGTTCCAGGGACTCGGAGCTCCAGTGCCAGGCGGGACCGCCGACGGCGGCCCCGCCTGGTGCGGAGGCCCGGGCAGCGTTGTGACTTCTGTGGAAGCCTGACGAGCACCGCCGCCGTCGCCACCGGCCGGGAGCCGGCCGAGACCGTGATCTGCCCCCGCTGCGTTGGGCGGGCGGCTCGCCAGCTGCTCCGACCAGGGGGAGGGGACGCGGCATGACTGAGCGCGAGGATCGACGGCGCCACACCAGCTGCTCCTTCTGCAACAAGGGACAAGAGCAGGTCCGCAAGCTCATCGCCGGGCCCGGTGTGTACATCTGCGACCAGTGCATTGAGCTCTGCCAGGAGGTTTTGGAGGAGGACTCTCGGGTCACTCCGGTCCGGCGCGCCCGCAGCAGCGTGGTGCCGAACCCCCAGGCCATTTGGAGCTCCCTCAATCAATACGTGGTGGGGCAGGATCAGGCCAAGCGGGTGCTCTCGGTGGCCGTCTACAACCACTACAAGCGGATCAACAGCGCCCGTGAGGCGGGGGATGTGGAGCTGCAGAAGTCCAACGTCCTGTTGGTGGGTCCGACCGGTTGCGGCAAGACGCTCTTGGCTCAAACCCTGGCGCGGATTCTCGACGTGCCCTTCTCAATCGCGGACGCCACCTCGCTGACCGAGGCGGGCTACGTTGGCGAGGACGTCGAGAACATNNCTGCTGCGTCTGATTCAGGCCGCCGATTTCGACATCGCCCGGGCGGAGCGGGGGATCATCTACATCGACGAGATCGACAAGATCTCCCGCAAGTCGGACAACCCCTCGATCACCAGGGACGTCTCCGGTGAGGGGGTGCAGCAGGCCTTGCTGAAGATCTTGGAGGGTACCGTCGCCAATGTACCGCCGCAGGGTGGGCGCAAGCACCCCCACCAGGACTTCATTCAGATCAATACCGCCAACATCCTGTTCCTCTGCGGGGGAGCGTTCGACGGTCTGGAGCGGATCATCGATCAGCGGGTGGGACAGCGCACGATCGGCTTCGGCAGCGCGCAGTCCGGAACTCGCAACAAGGAGAACGCCAAGATCCTCCACGAACTATCAGCGCAGGACCTGCTCCGATATGGCCTGATTCCCGAGTTCGTCGGGCGCTTGCCGATCACCGTCACCCTGGACTGCCTCGACGAGGACGACATCACCAAGGTTTTGACTGAGCCTAAGAACGCCTTCGTCAAGCAGTACCAGAAGTTCTTCTCGCTGGACGAGGTGGAGCTGGTCTTCGAGGAAGGCTCCCTGCGGGCGATCGCCCGCAAGGCCCTGGCGTTGGGCACCGGTGCCCGGGGCTTGAAGAGCATCTTGGAGTCGGTCCTGCTCAACAGCATGTTCGACGTTCCCTCACATCCCGAGATCAAGCGGTGTGTCATCACTGAGCGTTCCATCATTGAGGCCACCGAGCCCGAGCTGTTCCGAGAGGAAGAGCCCCAGGCTGCTTCTGCCTGAGAGCGCCGAGGCCTCCGATGGGGCGCTGCGGTTAGACTTGGGAGCCATTCCAGTTGAGTTGCGTACCGGCGCGCGCCAGCGCCGCGAGGATCTAATGAATGTCGATCGCTAGCATCCTGGGATACCCGCGAATCGGGCGGTCCCGCGAGCTGAAACGGGCCCTGGAGGGCTACTGGTCGGGCCGGCTGTCGTCCGAGCAGTTGCTGGCGGACACCGCCACGCTCAAGGCTGATCGCTGGCGCCAGCAGCAGGCCGCCGGGATCCAGCACATCCCCAGCAACGACTTTTCGCTCTACGACCATGTCCTCGATACGGCTCTGACCGTGGGCGCGGTGCCGGCTCGTTTTGGGTGGTCGGGCGCAGCCCCCGAACTCGACCTGATGTTCGCGATGGCGAGGGGAAGTAAGGGCGAGGTCGAGGTGGCGCCGCTGGACATGACCAAGTGGTTCGACACCAACTACCACTACCTGGTCCCCGAGCTGGCGGCGGACCAGAGCTTCACTCTCGCTTCCCGCAAGCCGATCGACGAGTTCCTGGAGGCCAAGGCGCTGGGGATCACCACCCGGCCAGTTCTGCTGGGACCGGTGACTTTCCTCCGACTCAGCAAGGGCCCGGCGCAGGGAGGCTCCACCCTGGAGTTCCTCGATCGGCTACTTCCGGTCTACGCCGAACTTCTCTCGGAGCTGCGCCAGGCGGGCGCGACCTGGGTCCAGATCGACGAGCCCTGCCTCAGCCAGGACGTTCCCGTGGAGGTGTTGGAGGCACTGGAGCACGCCTACCAAAAGCTGGGCCAGGCCGCCCCCGGTCTCAACCTGCTCTTGGCCTCCTACTTCGCCGGCATGGGCGGGAACCTGGCAACGGCACTGGCCCTGCCGGTGGACGCCGTTCACCTCGACTTGGTGCGGGGCGCCAGTGATCTGGACCCGGCGCTGCAGCTGGTCCCCGAAGGCATGGCGCTCTCGCTGGGGGTGGTGGACGGGCACAACGTCTGGCGCACCGACCCTGACCGGGCCCTGGGCCAGATCCAGCGCGCGGTGGCCAAGCTGGGGGAGGACCGGGTCCTGGTTGCCCCCTCCTGTTCTTTGCTGCACGTCCCAGTGAGCCTGGAGGCAGAGACGGGACTGGACCAGGAGCTGCGCTCCTGGCTGGCCTTCGCCGAAGAGAAGGTGGCTGAGGTGTGCTGCCTGGCCCGCGCGGGTCACGGCTCTCCTGAGGTCGAGGCCCGGCTGGCGGAAAGCCGCGAGGCCTGCGCCGACCGTCGGAATTCCCCGCGGGTGACCAACCCCGCCGTCCGGGCTCGGATGGCCCGGGTCACCCCTGACCAGTTCGCCCGCCCTGGTGACGGCCCGGGCCGCCGACTGATCTGGCGCAAGGGCGTCTCGCTGTCACCGCTCCCCACCACCACGATCGGCTCGTTCCCTCAGGTGCCCGAACTCCGCCAGGCCCGAGCCAAGCTGCGCCGTGGGGAGCTCGACCAGTCCCACTACGAGCAGTTGATGGAGGCGGAGATCCGCCGCGTGGTGCGCTTCCAGGAGGAGATCGGGCTCGACGTCCTGGTCCACGGGGAGCCGGAGCGCAACGACATGGTCGAGTACTTTGCCGAACAGCTGGACGGCTTTGCGACCACCCAGCAGGGGTGGGTGCAATCCTATGGGTCGCGCTGTGCCAAACCGCCGATCGTGTTCGGCGATGTCTCCCGGCCCCACCCCATGACGGTGCTCTGGGCGGTGTTCGCCCAGAGCCTCACCGCCCGCCCGGTCAAGGGAATGCTGACCGGTCCGGTGACCATATTGCAGTGGTCGTTCGTCCGTGACGACCTGGAGCGCAGCCAAACCTGCGCCCAGATCGCGATGGCGCTGAGGGACGAGGTCGCCGATCTGGAGGCGGCCGGGATCAACGTGATCCAGATCGACGAGCCGGCCCTGCGGGAGGGTCTGCCCCTCCACCGGACCGAGCAGCCCGCCTACTTGCGCTGGGCAGTCGACAGCTTCCGCTTGACCGCGGCCGGTGCGGGGGCGCACACCCAGATCCACACCCATATGTGTTACTCGGAATTTGAGGACATCATGGGCGCGATCGCCGAGCTGGACGCTGACGTCCTCTACATCGAGGCGGCGCGCTCCGGAATGTCCCTGCTCCAAGCCTTCGCGGACCACGGGTACACCAACGAGGTGGGTCCTGGTGTCTACGACATCCACTCTCCGCTGGTGCCCTCGGTCGAGGAGATGGTGGCGCGGCTGCGCAAGGCGGCCTCGGTGATCCCACTCGACCAGCTCTGGGCCAACCCCGACTGCGGCCTGAAGACACGGGGCTGGGCGGAAGTCGAGCCATCCCTGCGCAACCTGGTCAGCGCTGCGCGGCAGGTTGCGGCCGAGCTGACCGCGGTCTCTCCGGCCAGCTCTTAGCCGGGCGCCGGGGAAGACCGGTGGAAGCCGCCTATCAACCCGAGGCCACCGAGCAGCGCTGGCGCCAGCGCTGGGAGGAGATCGGCCTGGGAGCGGCCGACCCAACGAGTCGCAAGCCGGCGTTCTCGATCGCCCAGCCGCCCCCCAACATCACTGGCTCACTGCACATGGGCCACGCCCTCAACGCCCTGGTCCAGGACGCCCTGTGCCGTTTCTATCGAATGAACGGCTATGAGGTGTGCTGGCTTCCGGGCACCGACCACGCCGCCATCGCCACCCAGAATGTAATCGAGCGCCAGCTGGACGACGAGGGCACCTCCAAGGAGGAGATCGGGCGCGCGGCGTTCGACCAGCGGGTGGACGCTTGGTACGAGACCTACCAGGGCAGAATCCTCGAGCAATTGCGCCGGCTCGGGGCCACCTGCGACTGGGCCAGGGAGCGCTTCACCCTTGACGAGGCCTACGTCCGGGTGATCCGGACTGTCTTTGCCGAACTCTACCGCCAGGGGCTGATCTACCGTGGTCCCCGGATCGTCAACTGGTGCCCTAGATGTCGATCGGCGATCTCCGACGAGGAGGTCGACTACCAAGAGCAGCAGGACACCTTCTACTACGTGCGCTACCCGCTGGTGGATGGAGGTGGTGCGCTGGAAGTTGCCACCACCCGCCCCGAGACCATCCTGGCGGATGTGGCGGTGGCGGTCGCCCCCGGCGATGAGCGCTACCGCCAGATGGTCGGAAGAGGGGTCAGGGAGCCGGTCGGCGGCCGGGAAATCCCGGTGATTGCCGATGAGGCGGTCGATCCCAAGGTCGGGACCGGGGTGCTCAAGATCACTCCCGGTCACTCGGCGGAGGACTACGAGGTCGGCGAGCGCCATCACCTGGCGATCCGGACCGTGATCTCGCTCGACGGATTGATGATCGCGCCCGGTCTCCCCGATTTGGACGGCAAGAGCGTCAGCGAGGCCCGCGAAGTTGCCGCGGTGATGCTGCGCCGCTCGGGGGCCATGATCCGCGAGGAGCCGCTGGTCCACCAGGTCGGCCACTGCGATCGCTGTGGCACGATCATCGAGCCGCTGATCACCCCCCAATGGTGGGTGCGGGTGCGCGATCTGGCCGGGCCGGCCGCCGCGGCCGTCGAGTCGGGACGGATCACGATCCACCCAGGGCAATTCCGAGGCCAGTACTTAGATTGGCTGGGAGGACTGCGGGACTGGTGCATCAGCCGACAGCTTTGGCTCGGCCATGGGATCCCAGTCAGCACCTGTGTCAACGGTCACACCTTCGCCTGGGTGGAGGAGCCGGAGGCCTGCCCCGAGTGCTTCGCCACCGAGCTGACCCCTGACCCCGACGTCCTCGATACCTGGTTCTCCAGCGCTCTCTGGCCCTTCGCGATCCTGGGTTGGCCGGAGCCCAATTTGGCGCTGGAGCGGTTCTATCCCACCTCGATTCTTAGCACCGCCCGGGACATCCTCCAGCACTGGGTGGTTCGGATGGTGATGATGGGATTGCGCTTCACCGGGGATATCCCGTTTCACGACGTGCTCTTCCACGCCACGATCCTGGGCGCTGACGGCGCCCGGATGTCCAAGAGCCGGGGCAACGTCGTGGATCCGTTGGAGATGGTGGAGAAGTACGGGGCCGACGCGCTTCGGGCCTGGGCGGCCAGCGTAGCCATGGGTAATCAGGACGCCCGATTCGATGAGACCCGGATCGAGGGGTTCGCCAGGTTTGCCAACAAGCTCTGGAACATGACCAGGCTGCTCCACCATGCCTACTTTCCGGCGGAGGGCGAGGAGGGACGGATCCCGGAGGTTCGGGAACCGGTCGGGGACAAGCTGCAGTTGGCCGATCGCTGGATTCTCTCCCGGCTCGCGGCCGTCACCCAGTTGACCACCAGGGCGCTACCCGCCTTCGATTACGACGGGGCAATCGACGCCATTTACGAGTTCGCGTGGCACGAGTTGGCGGATTGGTATCTGGAGCTGACCAAAGAGCGCCTAGAAGCCGGCGATCCGACCGCTCTCTGGGTCACCCGCACCGTCCTGCTTCAGACCGCGACCCTGTTGCATCCGATCATGCCCTTCCTGACTGACGCCCTCGCCGAGCAGTTCGCGGGCACTCCCGCGAGCTTGGATCTGGCGGCTTGGCCCAAAGCGCAAGAGAGCTGGCCCGACCCAGAGTCGGAGTTGGCGATGGCCGCTTGCCTAAAGCTGATCTCGAGCCTCCGAAAGTGGCTTCAGGAACTGGGAATTGAGGTGAAGAGGAATAGCAGTCGGGTTCCGTTCTCGGTCGTCGATGCGGGGCCGGAACTGGCCTTTCCGGGGTCCCTCGACTACGTCAGGGCGCTGCTGCCGGTGGAGTGGGTGGATCCCTCCAGCACTTTGGGCGACGCCTCTCCCCGGGTAGTCGTCGGCCGGACCACGCTGGCACTGGGGAGGAGTGTTGGCCCAGGAACCGAGCGGTGGAAGGAATCGGTTCGCCAGGAGCTGACCAAGGTCGAAGCCTTCCGTGCCCACGTAGAGGGGAAGCTGGCCGGACCCTTCGCCGACAAGGCGCCCAGCGCAATCGTCCGACGTGAACGAGATCGACTGGAGGAGGTGGGCCAACGGGAAGCGCTCCTGCGCCGATTGATCGACAGCTGACCCAGGGCGGCTGAGTGCTGTCGATCACCGACCTGCCGCTGCTGGCGCTCCTGTTTCCGGCTGCCGCGACTCTGATCTGCACCGTGCTGGGGCGGCCGTGGCCGCGTCGTCCGGCGTTCTGGGCCCGTTGGGTCTTGCGTTTAGGGCTCCTGCTGGCGCTGGCGGATGCCGTGACAGTCCTCTACCGGCTCCAACCGGGCGGCACCCTGGAGGCGACCCTGTGGCGGCTGGGACCCCGGCTGCCGATCACCCTGTCCGTCGACACCGGCGGCACCGTGCTGGCGATCATGGTCCTGGTGGCGGCGCTGGTCGTCAGTTTCGCGGCCCGGGATCGCCGTCCTCTGGCGTCGGCGGCGTTGGGGCTGGCGGTGCTGGGGGCGGTCGGTGCCGCCTTCGCCGGGGATCTGCTGAGCCTCTACATCGGGCTCCAACTGTCGGCGTTGGGGGGCATCGGCCTCAGCTATGCGCGCCAACCCAGGGCGGCCAGCACCCGGATGGTCTGGGCCGCGATCGCGGATCAGGGCATCGGCTTGGTTTGGCTGGGGGCGATGGTGGTGCTTTTGCACAGAACTTCCACCCTGCAGCTGACCGCGATCCCCACCAGCACCGTCAGCCCGGCGCTGGCGGGTTTGCTGCTCCTGCCAGCGGTGGTACGGCTGGCAGGATGTGGGCTCATTGCCGGCTCGGCGTCTCCCGGCCGGCTGGGATCGGTCGCCAGATCGCTTGACGTGGCCGACTGGTTGACGGTGGTCGCGGTGCCCACGGCGCTCCTGGTGCTGATCAGGGTCCAGGCCCTCTCCGGTGGGACCTGGCCGGCCCCTTGGTTCGGTACCTCCCTCGACCTTCTGGCGCTGCTGATGGGGGCGACGGCGGTGGCCGTGATCCTGGTCTCGAGCAATCCTCACGCGGAGCTGCGGGCGCTGCTCCTGCTGGTCGGCGCTCTGGTAATAGTGGGCTTCGGACAGAACACGGCGGACGGAAGGCTGCTGGGGCTGGCGGCGGGCCTGTTCCTGGAGATCTCCTGCGCCTTCCTGCCGCGGGCCTTGCTGGGCCGCGCCAGAGGTCGGTCCCGAAGTGGCCGGAGGGCCGTCCGCGGTGCGAGTCGGACCCAGCTGATGCTTGGCGGAGCGGTCACGCTGCTGCCCTGCGTGCTGGGCTTCGCGGTGGCGCTCTTGGGCCTGGACTTGGCGCTGCGGGGGGGGCTGGAGGCCGGGTTCGCCCCGGCGCTGGCCTACCTCTTCGCCATGGCGGGGTTGGTGCTGACGGTCCCTCGGCTCCGCCGTGCATCCACCTCACCGACGAGTTGGAGTTGGCCGCTGTGGCTGCCGGTCCTTTGCCTCGGCACCGCTGTGATCGTGCCGGGATGGGCGATAACCCTGGCAGCCGCGGCGCTCGCGCCACCGGGCACTGCCAGTTTGGGCCTGCTCTCGGCGCCTGATCCCTTCGTTGTTTTGGCGCCGGGGCTGGTCTGGCCCGGGGGCTACCTGGCTCTCCTGGCCCTGCTGGTGGGTGGGGGAGGCTGGGCCTTGCGACTGGCGAGNNCCGGCTGGCGGCGCTGATCGCCCGGGTCACCTCGGCCCCGTCTTGGCCGAGGGAGGTGCGCGGCTGGTATGTGATCCTGATCAGCTTGGCTGACCGCGAGGTCGCGGAGCGCCCAGTGTGGTTGTGGGTCGCGGCCGCGGCGGCGGCCGCCTGGTTGCTGGCCGAGTGGGTCAGGCTGTGATCTGGGCTGGGGTCCTGGCGGGAGGCGGATTCGTGGCCGGCGCCATCGCCCTCTTCTCGGTGGGCCCCACCGGGATGGCCCTCAGCGCCTTGGCCCTCGGGCTCGGGATGGGAGGGGTGGCGTCGCTGTCGTCGGGGCCTACCGGGTTTGCCTGCCTGGCCGGTCTGGGAGCGGCCGCGGCGCTCCTTGTGTTCGTGAGTGGCCGGCTCACCTGGCTGGACGCGTCGGACTCGCTCTTGGGGGCTGGGTTGGTCACTGACCGGCCGCGGGTCTTCGGCGTACGCAGCCTCCGAGCCATCCTGGGTGCGGCCGGCCTCTTCGCCGCCAGACTGCTTTCGGGGCACCTCGCCGCGGGCACGGTGGCGACCCAGGGCCCTGGGTTCGCCTGCCTGTTTGTGTTCGAGGTGGGCCTGATCCGCATCGGCACCGGCCGAGGGCCGGCCGAGCTGGGTCTCGGCGGGCTCTGCGCCGGCATGGGAGCTGCGGCGTTTCTCCTCCTCAGCGCCCCGGGATCCTCCCTCGCCGTCGCGGTGTTGGCGAGCGGCGTCCCGGCCCTGGCCTTGGTGGCTCTAGGACGGGCCACCCCCTGGGAGACCTCGGCTTGAGCCTCTGGCTGACGCTTGCGCTGGCGGGGGGCCTGGTGATGGCGGCCGCCTCGGCGGCGCTGGCCCGTCGAGCCCGCCTGGTCCCCCCCCTGCTGTTGCTGCTGACCGCCGCTGGGATCTCGGTGGCCCTGGTGGAGTCACTTGCCAGCCGCCGCCCCAGTCATCTCCTGGTGGAGGGCGGCCTGGGGACGATCACGCTGGCGCGGCTACCACTTGGGGTCCTGGTGGGGGGCTGGGCCGCGCTGGTGCTGGAGTTGGGGGTGGCCCACCGACCTCGGTTATCCGGAGGCTCCATCGCGGCCGCGATCGTGACGGGGGTCGGGGCCTGCCTAGCGCTGCTGGTGACGGGTGTGGTCCCCCTGGCCTTGCTGCTGGCGTTCATGAGCGCCTTCCTCTGGGTCCGCTGGCAGCGCATCACCGGTCCAGTGCTTTCGGTCCGGAGCCTCGGCCGGCAAGCGGCTCTGGTGCTGTGCGCCTTGCTGGCAGGGGCCGCGGTGCTCCCGTCGCAGCGGATCGGCGCCGCCCCCGCCGCCCTGGCGGGCATGCTGTTGGTGGGGGGGATGGGCGGGGTGGCTGGCCTCCTGCCCCTCTCCAGCTGGGTGGGCGCCGCGTCACGCGTGGCGCCCAGTGAAGCGGCAGCCTGGCGGATCTGGCTGGTGCCGGTGGCGATCGTCGCCCTGGCCCGCGTAATGGTGGCCGGGCCCACCGCGCTCTCCCAGGTGATGCAGCTGCTGCTGGTGGCTCTGGGCCTGGCGACCGCCATCTTCTGGGGCAGCGCTGGCTTTCGGGCCGATCCCAGCACCCGTTACTGGCGAGTGCTCCAGGCCGACGTCGGATTCATGTGCGTCGGGATCGGCAGCGGGGATGTCCAGGGCCTAGCGGCAGCCCTGATCCTCATCGTGGTCCACTGGCTGGCCGCAGCGGCCCTCAGCGAGCCGAGGGGCGCCCGCTCTCACCTGCTGGCGTGGGTCGGGCTGTCTGGAGTGCCGCCGTTCGGGGGGTTCACCGGTCGGGTGCTGGCGATGGTGGCGGTCGCTTTCCTGGGGCCGGTGGTGGTGGCCCTGCTGCTGCTGGCATTCGGCCTCCAGCTGGCGTCCTGTGGCGCCGGGGTGAGGGAAGCGGTGCTGCGGGTGGCGGTTCGGGGCCCTCGCCTCAGCGAGCTGGTCGGGTTGCTGGCGGCGCTGGGTGCTCTGGTCTTGGGGCTGGTGGCCGGGCCATTCCTGCAGGCAGCCTTTGGGATCCACCTGTGAACCACCTGCTCTTTGGCTTCGCCCTCTGCGCCGCGCTGGCCATATATCCGGGTGGGCTGGCGGCACTGGTGGCCTCTCTGGCTGGCGGTGCGGGCCAGCTCTTACTCCGGCGGCCCGGGAGGCCGCGGTGGGTGGCAGAGGCGGTCAGCAGCCCTTGGTCTTCCCTGCTGGGGCTGGCGCTGGCCGGGTTGGTCCTGGCGCCCATGCCCTGGCCGGACAACCCGGTGGCCCCAGTCGGGATCTCCTGGGCGTCGGGGAGCAATCTCGGGGGCATCGCCCTCAGCCTGAGCGCGCTTTGGGCGCTGCAGCTGCTGGGATCGGCCCAGTCCCGGCGCGGTTGGGTCCTGACCCTGCTCGGCGCATGGTCCTTGGGGCTCGTGCTTCTGGCGCTGGCCGTGCATTCGGGCAGCTGGGCGGGGGTCCTGACCGCTGGTGGGCTGGGTGCCGAGCTGGGCCGGGTACTGCTAGCTGCCCTGGGACTCTGCTCGCTGCCCTGGGTGCTGATGGGACCCCCGGGCGGCGCCTCCCTTCGGGGGTCCGGCTGGGCGGCTGGAGCAGGGGTGGCGCTGTTACTGGCGCTTCCCCAGCTTCAGGCAGTCCCTTTTCCGGTAGTTTTGGTCGCCTGGTGGGCGCTCCTGGTGGCCCTCGGTTTGGTGTGGGCAGGGGGGGCCGCCTGGGGAGCTGGTGCAGCGCGCCGGCTTGGGCTCTCCGTCGCCGCTGCTACACTCAATACACCGTGAAGCCCTTGCCGGCACGGGGATCTTTATCCTCTTGGGACCGGCGCCCGCCACGGGAACTGGAGGCCCTGTGAGGACGTGGTCGAGCTAGTCTTGGCCTCCGGCTCGGAGCGCCGCCGCGAACTTCTAGTGAGGCTAGGATTGAGGTTCGTCGTGGTCCGGCCGGAGATCGAGGAGAAACTGCTACCCGGCATCTGTGCCGACCTGGCGGTGCAACTGATCGCACGCAGCAAGGTCCACGCCGGACTGGAACTGGTGCCCACTCGAGACGCTTATCTGCTGGCCGCGGACACCATCGTGATGGGGCCGTCGGGCCCGCTGGGCAAGCCTCACACCGTGGAGCGGGCTCGCGAGATGCTGCTCTCGCTGCGGGGACAACGGCACGTGGTCCTGACCGGGATCTGTGCGCTCGGCGCCAACTCCAAGAAGGAGGCCACCGGCGTCTCGCGATCCGCGGTTCGGATGCGTGACTTCAGCGACAGCGAGCTGGAGCAGTACATCGCCGGAGGTGAGCCGCTGGAGCGGGCCGGCTCCTACGCCGTGCAGGGCCTGGGCGGCTCACTGGTGGACGCGATCGCCGGGCGCACCGACACGGTGATCGGCCTCGACTGCCAGATGGCCATGCAGTTGCTGAGCGAGGTTGGCTATCCGAACCCGCTGCCGACCGCTCCCGACCGCCACGTCGCCCTGGGCAAGGCGGCTGCCACCCGCCGGCCCCTCGCGAGCTCCAATCGGGTGGGAGGATCCCGCTGAGGCTGCGGGCGCTCAGCGGAGTGGCGGGGGTCGTCTCGGTCGGGTTGGCGCTCGGATCGATCGTCACCGGCTGCGGATCCACCCGGCTGGGCGGCCTGGAGGTTGCCACCGTCGTGGTCTCCACGGGCGCCACGGCCAGCACCCCCGCTGTGCCTCAGGGGACCGACGTGGACGTCGAGATCACCATCAGCAACGTCAGCCAGAACAGCATCAGTGGGGTCACCGTCCGAGTGGCGGTTCCGGCCGGCTTCACCTATCTCGGCACCGTCACCACCGCCGTCAATGGCAACTCGGAGCGGTCGGCCGACATTGCGCCCACGACCAAAGATGCGACGTTGACCTGGGGGGCCTGGACGATGGGTCCACGGGGGTCGGGCAGCAAGTCGCAGGTTCTGATAACCGCTGAGCTGGCGGCCACCGGCGCCCCGGCGACCGCCCAGGTCTCACCCGAGGTCTTTGCCACGGGGTTCGTCAACACTCTCTCCGGGACTCCTCTCAGCCTCACGATCTCGCCGGCCCCGTCTCTCAATTTGCAGCTCAGGGTCAGCCCCGCCGCCGTCGCCGCCGGGGAACGGGTCACCTACCAGGTGGTGGTGACCAACACGGGCAGCGGTGAGGCTCCGAATACGTCGGTCGGGATTACTCTCCCCGACGAGTTCGACTACGCGTCGTCATCGGGCACCTCCGGCAACGCCAGCCTAGGCGGTGCCAGCTTTCCGACAGTCGGTACCGAGGTCCCGGTCTGGAGCGGTATCGATGTACCGGGGGCCGGCTCAGCGGGACCGGGAATCTTGTCCATGAGCTTCACCGTCGAGGTATTGCCGACGGTGCCTCACGGGATCTACACGTGCTCCGCGTCGCTGGTGGCCAGCACCGGCTCGCAGACCCAGGATTTCATCCAGCACAACTACACCGCTCTGGCTCCCGTCCAGGTCACCGGTGCGTAACCAACCGCCCGCGGGGGCTCCGATCTCGGCAGCAGTTGGCTCTGGTAAACTCGCTGCCCGGGTGCGAGGCGCAGTGCTGCCTCACGGCGACCGGCTCTCAAGATGAGTCGCTCGCTCGTCAACTCCGCAACTCCAAGGGAGTCCTGATGTACGCCATTGTCCAAGTGGGTGGACGCCAGTACCGGGCCGCGCCAGGTGAACGACTGGTAGTCGATCGGTTGGACGTGGAGCCGGGCTCACGAGTGCACCTGTCCGACGTGAGGATGCTGATCGCCGAGGAAGGCGACGAGACCGAGACCGAGATCGGCCGGCCATGCGTGGAAGATGTCGCGGTGGCGGCCCGGGCGGTCAGCCATTTCCGGGGCCCCAAGATCCTGGTCTTCAAGTACAAGCCCAAGAAGCGGTATCGCCGCCACCAGGGCTTTCGGGCCGAGCTGACCGAGTTGCGGATCGAAGAGGTCCGCCGGGGCGCTTACGAGGACAAGCCAGCTTTGGAGCCAGCCAAGAAGCGCACTCCGGCAAAGGCCGCCCGACCGGTGGCCACGAAGGGGGCCTCCGCACCGACCGAGGTGGTTGAGGCGGCGGCCAAGCAGGCCACTGGGCCCGCCAAGGCGGTGGCCAAGACGGCCACGAAGTCTGCCGTGCCTTCCGAGTCGAAGGCAGCTGTCGAGGGGGCGGTGAAGCCGAAGGCGACCCGGGTGACTCGCAAGCCCGCGGGGAAGACCACGGCCGGCCCGGCTCAGAAAAAGGCGCCGCGGACGCGTACTAAGGCCGCGGACAAGCAGGAGCAGCCAGATGGCTCATAAAAAGGGCGGCGGTAGCAGCCGCAATGGTCGGGACAGCCAGTCCCAGCGACTGGGGGTCAAGGTTTATGGGGGCCAGACGGTAGGGGCCGGGGCGGTCCTGGTCCGTCAACGGGGGACCCGCATCCTGGCCGGGCCTGGAGTTGGGGTCGGACGAGATCACACCCTCTTCGCGCTCCTACCCGGGGTGGTCGACTACAAGCCCTACCGGACCGACCGGACCCGAGCCTCGATCACCACGTCTGGCAGCCAGACCGGCTGAGCCGCTGGGGCTGACTGCCCGCGGTCGCGAATGTTTCTGGACGAGGTCGAGCTGAGCGTTAGTGCCGGCCGGGGCGGCCCCGGCTCCGCCAGCATGCACAGCGAGAAGTTCGCGCCCAGAGGGGGACCGGACGGCGGCGACGGCGGTCGCGGTGGCGACGTGGTGGCGCTTGCCGACAGCAGCCTCAACTCGTTACAGCGCTATCAGCTCGCCCGTTCCTTCAAGGCTGCCGGCGGCGGGGCTGGCGGGCCGTCGCGGCGCCACGGGGCCGACGGGNNATCCACCAGGCGCCGAGGCGCCGTGAGCTGGGAGAGCCCGGAGTAACCAGAGCGATCCGGTTGGAGCTTCGCCTGATCGCCGACATCGGCCTGGTGGGACTTCCCAATGCTGGGAAGTCGACGCTGTTGGCGCGGCTCACCGGAGCCCGGCCCAAGATCGCCGCCTATCCCTTTACCACCCTCTCACCGAACCTTGGCGTGGCGGATGTGGGGCGGGGCAGGGTGCTGACCTTGGCTGATGTGCCGGGGTTGATCGAGGGTGCTCACCAGGGCGCGGGGTTGGGGCTGTCGTTCCTCAAGCACCTCGCCCGCACCAGGGCGCTGGTGCACCTGGTAGACGCCAGCCTCGGCGAGGAGGCGATCATCGCCGCTTACCGCCAGGTGACGGCCGAGATGCAGTTGCACAGCCCCGAGCTGAGCACCAAACCAACCCTGCTGGCGCTGAACAAGCTCGACCTGATCGACTCCGGCGAGGGCACCCGACTGCGGATCCGGCTGGCCGAGGTGCTCCCGAAGTCGGTTTCGGTGCTGGGACTCTCGGCGGCGACCGGAGCCGGGTGTCCAGAGCTCCTGGCCGCGGCCGAGCACCTCCTCAGCCAGGCCCCCGGCCCGCCGCCAAAAGCCCGCGAGGGTGGGGGGTTCCGACTCTACCAGGGCCCGCGCGGGCTGAGCCGGGAGTTCTCGGTCGAGCGGGTCGGGGACACTTTCCGCGTGGCCGGGGAGTCGCTGGAGAGGCTGATCGCGGTGACCGACCTCGACGACGACTCCTCCGTCTTGCGGTTGCAGCGCCAGCTAGCCAAAATCGGAGTCGAGGCCGCCCTGCTGCACGCCGGTGCCAAGGAAGGCGATGAGGTTCAGATCGGTGAGGAGGCCTTCACCTTCTACCCGGACCCGACCCCGGCCCGCGCCGGCGTCAGCACCGACGATGAGCAACCGGGCAACGGGGTGCCGGACGCCCCCCATAACACGATCCTATTCGGGGGCACCTTTGACCCTCCTCATCTGGGCCACCTGTCGGTCATCCGGGGACTGCGCCGGCAGACCGGCCTGCCAATCCTGGTCGTTCCCACGGGCGCCCCCGGCCACCGGCCTCCTCCCCAGGCCAGCCCCAGCGAGAGGGCTGAGATGGTGGAGCTGGCCATCCGAGCGCTGGACGACCCGCTGGTCACGGTCTCCCGGCATGAGGCCGAGCAGTCTCAGCTCTGCTTCACAGTGGACACCGTGGAATGGCTGCGCAGCCGGCAACCGGAGCTCTCGGTCGTCCTGGCGCTGGGGTCCGACGTCGCCGCCACCCTGTTGAGCTGGAAGCAGGTCAGCCGGCTGTTGGCCCAGGTGAGGCTACTGGTTTTCGAGAGGCCAGGGGCGGGCGAGTCCGGTGAGTCGACACTCGCGGAACTGAGGCGGCGCCAGCTCCCGCTGGAAGGGGCGGAGGTCATCTCCATCTCGGCGCCAGTGGTCGACGCCACCAGTATCCGGGAGAAGCTTGCCAAGCGGGAGAGCTGTGCCGAGCTGCTACCCCCGGGCGTCGAGGAGTACATCCGCTCGCACTGTCTCTACAGTGGTGGCCTCGATCCCGGCCGCTCACCTCGTGAGGGATAATTGCCCGCACATGACGCCGCTTCAGCTCAGTCGCCTGCTCGCTGATGCCGCGCTGTCCCGCAAGGCCCGCTCGGTGGTCCGGATCGACCTGAGGGGAAAGACCACACTCGCTGACTTCTTCGTGATCTGCGAGGGGGACACGGATCGCCAGGTCCGGGCGATTGCCGGCGAGATGTCCGAGCTGGCGGCCAGATCCGGAATACACCCGCTCTCGCGAGCCGGACTCGAGGAGGGCTCCTGGGCCTGCCTCGACTTCGATTCGGTGGTGGCTCACGTCTTTCTGCCAGGAGAGCGCGCCTACTACGACCTGGAGGGGCTCTGGGGCCCGGCGCGCCGGGTCCGACCCAAGCGGGTTGCCCCGGCTCCTGCTGGGCCGTGAGTTCCGATCCGCTTCGGCTGGGGTGCTTCATACCCCAGGGCTGGCGGTCGGAATTCCCCGACTCGCTGGCGGCGGGTGATTGCTGGGAGGCGGCGGTCGCGGTCGCCCGGCGAGCCGAGCACAGCGGCTACGGGGCGGCTTGGGTCTACGACCACCTTCAGGCATCTGAGACGGACCCGCCCAGCCCGGTCTTTGACCCGTTGCTTCTGCTCTCAACGGTAGCGTGGGCCACCTCCAACCTTCGAATCGGGACCATGTGCCTCGCCGTGCCCCTCCATCACCCGGGCCGACTGGCTCAGCAGCTGGCTTGCCTGGACGTTGCCAGCGGAGGTCGCCTGGAAGTCGGTCTGGGTGCGGGGTCTGATCCGGGGGAGGCGAGAGCATTCGGGATCGCGGTCCCGGGACTTAGGGAGCGGATATTCGCCTGCGGAGAGGCCGCCGAGCTGCTGCGGGCCAGTTGGAGCCAGGGCCCCACGAGCTTTGAGGGCCGCTACACGGTGGTTGAGGACGCCCTCATCTACCCCAAGCCGGTCCAGCGTCCGGGTCCCCCGATCTGGATCGCCGGCGGGGGTGAGCGGCTGACCCTCTGGCAGGTCGCTCGCCACGCCGACGGTTGCAGCCTGTTCGGGCCACCTGCGCGAGTGGCCCGCAAGCTCGAGATCCTCGCGTCCCACTGCCGGGAAGCGGGACGGCGGCCGGAGACCGTGCGGGTGGCGGTCGTCGTGGATTGCCTCGTCGCCGACACCGAGGCGGAGGCTGATCTGCTTGTCGAGCGCTTCAATCGGCACCAGGAGGATAGGGCCAGCTACCGGGCCCGGCGGCTGGTTGGAACTCCCGAGGGCTGTGCCCAACAGCTGCAGGAATACGTCGACCTTGGAGCGCGAGAGATTTGCTGCTACTTTCCCGATGCCATCACCTCCGACGGGCTGGAGAGACTGGCCGCCGCGGTGCTGGGACCGGCCCACCCCACACCCGCCCGCGGTCAGGGGAGTTGACCCGCCTGGCGTTGCCGGAGTCCGCCTGACCGGCCGTCGATGAGGTCCAGTTGCCGCTGGACTCCCTTCGATCTGAGCGGCTAGCATGGTTGTCGCGCCGCGCCCGAGTCTCTGGTCTGGCTGGGCACCACTAAGAGCAAGGAGAGCCGCATGCATCGGAAGCTGGACGTCCTGGCGGAACGGGGCTTTGTCGTGCTCAGGGACTACGACGGTCCGGCCATCCCCCCGGTGGAGTGGGAGAGCTTGGACTACGTGGACTGGAAGAGCGGCGGCGACACCAACTTTGCCCCCCTGGCGTCCGCCAACGGGGACATGGAATGCCACGGCTTCTGGGAGCATGGCAAGCCGGACAAGGGCGGCGTCTGGACCGACAACCGGAAGATCGCGCCCAGTCTGGCTCGCTACGTCGATGCGATCGGCGGCAACTTCGGCCGGGTGCGGGTCATCAAGCTCAATCCCAGCGATGAGGAGCAGGCCATTCGGCAGCTCCATCTCGACGACAACAACCGGCTCAACCCCGACGGCACCGGCTGGGTGGTGCGCGCGTGGCTCGAGCTGGCTGACAGCCCCGGCAAGTCGACCTTCATCCTCCGTGAGAACAAGGACGACCCCTCGACCGAGACCAGGATCGCCCTCCATCCGGGAATGCAGCTGGTGCTCGACACCGAGCGGCTCTCCCACGTCGTCCACCATCC
>PKXE01000201.1:0-2266 GCA_003132265.1 Candidatus Dormiibacterota bacterium
TTGAGATTATTCCCAATGGAGCACAACACTTATCGGCGGGGCCGACCCCCTCGCCAGCCGGTCTACCAGCGGCTGGAGGAGGCGCTCTTCGAGCTTCGTCAGCGCATGGGCGGACTGCCGTCGCTCACCGAGGCCGAGGGCATCTGGACCTCGATCTGGTACCAGGAAGCGCACCACTCGACTGCGCTCGAGGGCAACACCCTCGTCATCCGGCAGGTCGAGGCACTTCTCGCGGAAGGCCGAGCCGTCGGGAACAAGGCGCTCCGCGAGTACATGGAAGTGACGGGCTATGCCACCGCGGCCAAGTGGGTCTATGGGCATGCGCTCAATCCTGGCGACTGGGCAGCTGAGACCCCGCTCACCCTGGCCGAGGTTCGTCATGTTCACGAGCTCGCCCTGGGCCCTGTCTGGGGCGTGGCCTCTCACCCCAATGGCCTTCCGAGTGAGGGACCAGGCAGCTTCCGGCAACATGACATCGAGCCCTTACCGGGCGGGATGGTCCCTCCGTCCTGGGTCGAAGTCCAGGCTGCTGTTACGGGCTGGACGAGGTCGCTCTCCTCCGTCCGATCCTCCGCGAATGCGGTCGCGTCGCTGGCCGCAGCCCATGGCGCATTCGAGAGGATCCACCCGTTTCTTGACGGGAATGGCCGCACCGGGCGCCTGCTCCTCAATCTGCTCTTGGTGCGCTCTGGATACCCGCCCGCCGTCATCTACACCCGGGACCGCAACAGGTACCTACGAGCCCTGAGCCGGGCGGACACCGGAGATCCCGGTCCGCTCGGCGAACTGATCGCCAGGGCCGTCACCGACAACCTCTATCGCTTCGTGGTGCCCGCGGTGGCGGGCCCGCACAGGTTGGTACCGCTGGCCGCGCTGGCCAACCGGGAGCAGGCGGTCGAGACCATTCGGGCGGCGATCGAGCGGGGACGGCTCAAGGCGCAAAAGGGACCCGATGGGCAGTGGCGCAGCACACGTGCTTGGGTTGAGGAATATCTGGCGAGCAGGTACCAGCGGTACTCCTGACATCTGTTCAGGAGACTCAGGCGCTGCTCGGTGGCAGCAGGCCTCTTTGCGCCCACCTCTCGACAGAGCTCGCCCAGGTTCGCCAGGCCCTGGCCGGATTGACTGGACCCCCGTGAAGTGAGCTACCTGATCTGGCCCCGTCTGCTGGACCCGCTAAATGAGAGTCTCCTATTGCTGCCCGCCNNGGCAGCAGCTCACCGGTCTCCGCGCCTTCAGCGTTGATTGTGAAGCTGCCGTCAATGGTCTTGAGTGAGCCCGAGACCGAGGCCACCGCGTTGCGCAGCGCCAGCTGGCTCAAGCTGGTGGCATGGTCGAGGGCCGCCTGGATGACCAGCCCCGTCTGGTAGCCGGCCACGTCCAGGAAGTTGACGCTGGAGGGATCGGAGGGAGCGAACGCGCTCACGAAAGCACTGGTTCCCAGTCCCTCGTTGACGCTGCTGTAAGCCAGTTGTGGGGGGAACCCATAAGAGAAGGTGTAGGAGAGCCCCGCCTGGCCCACATTGCTCTCCAGCAGCTGGTGCAGCTGGCCCGGGAAGGCGGTGAACACCATCGAGAACTTCACCCCACCGGACTGCAGGGCCTGCAGGAAGGGGATGTCGTTGGTGGAGTACCCGAACTCGAGGACGGCGCCTGGGTCAGTCGCCTTGATGCTCTGGATCAAGGTGCCGTAGCTGGTGGTGGTGGTCGGTACCGCCTGATNNTCGAAGTCGTTGGAGTCGTAGAGGATCGCCACCTTGGAGATGTGCTGCGCCAACAGGAACTTGGTCAACGGGTTCGGCCAGATCCCAGAGGTCGGGAGCGCTGTTAGAACGATGTACTTGTTGCCGGGGCTGAAGAAGGCGGTGCCGGTCCCGGTCGGGTCGAACAGCAGTTGGTGGTGTTCCTCAGCGATCGTGACCGCGGGCGCTGTTAGTACCGACCCGAAGTCGGCCACCATGATGTTCACCTTGTTCTGAGTGATCAGCTGCGTGTACAGAGTGGCGGCGGTGGTGGCCGAGCTCTGGTCGTTGTAGGTCACCAGCTTGACCGGAATCCGCTTCTTATAGGCGCCGACATAGACCCCGCCCTTGCTGTTCTCCTGGCNNCCTGAGTACAGCGTGCCAATAGTTATGCTTGCTGGGGCTTTGGCTGTTGCCGAGGTGGCAGCCCCGCAGGCGGAGACCATCAGCCCCAACAAACCCAGTCCAGCTATTGCAATTGGGTACCTTTTCACGACTTCGTCCTCCTCGTATGCGCACGGCTC
>PKXE01000201.1:2315-3058 GCA_003132265.1 Candidatus Dormiibacterota bacterium
GGGCGTAGCAGAGCTACTTGGCCCTGGTTGACCGAGGCTGGGGCGGGCCTTCGCTCCTGGCGGGACGGGGCCGGTGGGACGGCTGCTGGGGCGGAGTTCGGACCATGCCGAGGGTGAGTGCCTGAAGCTCGGCGGCCAGGGCTCGCAGTCGTTTGGCATTCTCGAACCAGGGTCGGTACTGGGAGAGCGCCGGCTCGGCGAGCCGGCGGGTAACCGTCTTGTTGTCTGCCTTGCGAGTCCAGAGGGCGTAGGGGCCATGGAGCTGGGGCGGGTCGGCGACACACTTACAGTTGGGGCTGCCACAGCGGTACGAGCCCTCCGTCAGCGAACCCGGCAGGGCGAAGCCCGTCCGGGCCAGATCAGCAGCGATCCGGGCGAGAGCAGCCTGCTGCTGCTTGGTGACCTTCACCTCTATTCCCTAGTATCCCTCGGTGCCTGCTGGAAGTAGTATACTTCCAGCTGACCCACCCTTGAGGAGGCGCGGTGCAGGCACTGGACCGGCGAGTGCTCGACGCTAGGTGGATCGCCTTCGAGGCACGTCTCTCCCCACCGCCGCCGGACCACCACCCCCTGCCCTGCCACCGGCCACGGATCCCCGGCCGGGATTGTTTCGATGCCATCGTCTTTCGCCTGGTCACCGGTTGCTCCTGGTCCACCGCCAGCCGCCTCGGCAAGGGGGGGCGCCACCACCCTGCGTTCTCGGCGTGACCAGTGGCTCCAAGCCGGCGCCTTCGACGCTGTCT
>PKXE01000201.1:3078-8028 GCA_003132265.1 Candidatus Dormiibacterota bacterium
AGTGGTCAATCGCCACCGAACGTAACGGGGTACCCATCGGCTGGGTCACTGCCGCCGCCAATCGCAACGACTGCGCCCTGCTCGCGCCCACCCTCGACGCCGTCGCCCAGCGGGGTCTCCTCCTCGAGATCGAGACCCTCCACCTCGACCGGGGCTATGACAACCAGGTCGTACGCCAGGAGTGCGCCCAGCGCGGCCTCACTGATGTGGTCATCGCCCAGAAGCGCCAGCAGGGAAAGGTCAAGACCAAGAAGCTCCTGCCTCTCGGCCAGCGCTGGCCGGTGGAGCGCACCAACTCTTGGTTGGCCAACTACGGCCTGCTGCGCCGCAGCACCGACCGCCGGGGCGCCCATCGCCACGCGATGATGGCGCTCGCCGCCGCCTTCATCCTCACCTTCAAGCTCTTCATCTGGGCGGACTGCTGGAACCGCTGAGACCGAGCTCCCCGACGCGTGCTCAAGCCCTCGCCATTCGGATCCAACCCGTCCCAGTGCCCCACCTACAGCCGCCAACCAGGGCGCATCGCACTCGCCACCAGCCCAGCATCCCTGTCCAGCGGTTGAAATCCCCCAGGCACTGGCCGCTCCCTCTCGAGTGCCATTTCTATCGGCCTATCCGCGCGCTTTAAGCTAGCTCGGGACGGCTTCGCAGTTGAGGCTGGCCCCTGCTCGCAAGGGAACGCACCCGCTCCCAGGGAAACTGACCACATTCGCCTGCCAGCATGGTCGCTCGTCCAGGCTCCAGGGTGATCACCTGACTGATGAAGCTGATCGCCTCCGCCGCTACACCCCCTGCTGGTGCTGCCGTGTCGACGACTCCAGGGTGGCAAGCGCTGGTCCGGAGGGATGGCCGATCGAAGGAAGCGGCCCACGCCACAACTGATCGCCGGTTGAGACTGGCTTCGAGCGTCCTGCCCGAAGGACCCGGGACTACGGACCGCCCAATCCGAAGAAGGCCTCCCTGACCGCTTGGTTGCCCTCCAGGGCACTGACGGTTCCCTCGAACCGGACCCGTCCGCCCTCCAGCACATAGACTCGGTCGGCAAGTTCGAGAAAGGCCACATTCTGCTCCGCGACCAGGAGCGACAAACCCCGCTGGCGGACCTCCACCAACTGGGCGAGCACCTCCTTGACGTACCGAGGAGACAACCCGGCGGAAGGCTCGTCCATGATCAGCAGCTGGGGCCGGCACATCAGGGCCTTGGCGACCGCCACCAACTTGCGCTGGCCGCCCGAGAGACTGCCGACGGCGTCGCGCCGGCGGCCAAAGAGTTCCGGGAAGAGCTGGTAAACATCCTTCATCACCGTGCCGACACTCCCCCGCGGCAGGGTGTAGGCGCCCAAGCGCAGGTTGTCCTCCACCGAGAGGGTGGGGAACACCCCCTGCTCGGTCATGACGCCCGCTCCCCGCTGGACCCGTTGGTCAGCCCGGAGCCTGTCGATGCTGGCACCGTCGAGCCGGATCGCGCCTGACCTGAGTGGAAGCAAACCAGAGATGGCCTTGAGTAGTGTCGTCTTGCCAGCCCCGTTCGCTCCCAGCAGGAGCACGCCCTCGCCACGACCGACCCGCAGGCTGACATCCCAGAGCACCTGCATGCTCCCGTAACCAGACCCTACCCCTTCCACGGAGAGCAGCTCGTCCGCCCCTGGGCTGACAACCCCTATCCCACTAACCACCGAGGAACACCTGTACCACCTGAGGATCCCGGACGGCCTCCTCCAAACTTCCTTGAAAGATCTGCTGACCCGCATTGAGCACCAGCACCCTGCTGGTGACCTTGGCCAAGAAGCCCATCAGATGCTCAACCACGAGAAGGGCGATTCCGGCTGCGGCCAGCTTGCGCAGAACCCCCGCAGCGTCGTCCAACTCAGCCGGCGACAGGCCGGCGCCCAATTCATCCACCAGCAGCACCTGCGGCGCGGTCACCAGCGCCCGGGCGAGATCCAGCCGCTTCTGTTGAGAGGCATTGAGACTGTTGGCGAACCTTCGTTCAAGGCCGGCCAGGCCTACCAGTTCCAGAGGATCCCCCTCGAGGGTCCGGCGCTGGGCCCCATGGGCGCTGGCCACCCGCAGGTTCTCGCCCACCGTGAGGGTGCCTAGCGACTTGGGGACTTGGAAAGTCCGGTTCATACCGCTCCGAACCACTCGATGGGGAGGTCCTCCATGAAGTGGCCGGCCGCCGAGTGTCACGGTGCCGCGGGACGGCGCATACAGTCCCGAGACCACATTAATCAAGGTCGTCTTGCCGGAGCCATTCGGCCCCACCAGCCCCACCACCTCCCCCTCCTGAAGCTCCAGGCTGACTCCGTCGAGAGCGATGAAGCCCCCGAAGGACTTGGCCAGATCCGAGATCGCCAGGATGGGATTAGCCATCGCCAGTCCTCGGCCCGAGCGGGCTGGCGCTGCGTCCAGCCCCACCGCGAATGCGGTTGAAACCGGCGACAAGGTGCCGCGCCAGGCCGGCCAGCCCCCCGGGCAAGAAGAGAACCAGCAGCACGATCAGGACGCCGTATATGAGCTGGAAGTACTGGGGCTCGGAGATACCGACGGCGTTATAGATCCCAAAGAGGATCACCGCCCCCAGGGCAGGCCCCCAGACCGTTCCCACGCCACCGAAGAGGGCGAACACGATGGCGAAGATGCTGATTGAGGTGTCGAAGACGGCGTCAGGGTAGAAGGTCGAGGTGTACCAGGCGAAGATGCCCCCGGCCGCCCCGGCGAGGGCGGCCGAGATCAACCAGGCTGCGGCTCTGTGCTGCACCACCCTGAGGCCCGCGTACTCAGCGCTGACGGCATCGTTGCGAATGGCTCGCAGAGCGAGGCCGAATCGAGAGCTGCGCAGGTACACCGCCACTGCCATCGCCACGATCACCAGCGCCACCGCCGCGATGAAGCTGGCATTGGAGTTGTAAACCGCGATCAGGTTAACCCCGTAGGGACCTTTGGTGATGGCGGTCAGCGAGGGATTGGAGATCACCACGTAGAGGGCCTCCGTAGCGGCCAAGCTGGCAATTGCGAAGTAGACTCCATCCAACCGCAGCAGGGGCGACAGGAGCATCGCCACCACCACTGCCGCCACGATCGCGAACACCACCCCCAGCTCGGCGGGCACGTGCAAATACATGACCGAGAGTGCAAGTCCGTAGGCGCCCGCTCCGAAGAAACCAGCGTACCCGAAGGGGAGATAGCCCGTGAATCCATAGATCACGTTGATTCCCTGGGCCATCACCAAGTACACCATCATCATCACCAACTCCTGCTGGTTGGGGTAGAAGATGTTGGCCACCACGAAACCCGCGGCGGGGACCACGATGGCGGCAACCGACGCCGGTTTTGAAATCCGCCCCACCACCGGCCCCGAGGCTCCATTTGCCTTTCCGCCCAGCCTCCGCAGCCGGGCCAGCCTAGGCAAGCCGGCTGGTCCTTGACAGGATCCCACTCGGGCGGATCAGCACCACTGCCAGCAGCAATACGTACGGCACCAAGGCCGCCCAATTGGGCTCAAAAGTCAAGGTCAGCTGCGAGGCGAGCCCAAATACGAGACCTCCGACCACAGTTCCCAGGGTGTTGCCGAGGCCACCGATCACGATCACGGCGAAGCTGACAACCGTGATGGAGACCCCCTCGGTGGGAGTCACCCCGCCCAGCATGAAGATGGCGAGCGAACCGGCTCCTACCGCCAGGGCCACTCCGATACCGAAGGTCAGAGCAGAGATCCTGCGCACGTTGATCCCCACCGCTGCCGCCTCGTCGGGGCTAGCCATGACTGCCCGGGTCGCCCGCCCTAGCTTGGTGCGACTGAGGTAGGCGAAGAGGATCAGCAGCACCGGCACCGATGTTGCCGCCACGACCGCCCACATAACCGGGTAGGACTGGCCGAGGAAGGCAAGGGGGTGCTTGCCAAAAGCGCTGGAACTAATCGAGCGCTGGTTGCTGCCGAAGCCAAAGGTCGCGAGCGCCTCAATGATCTGGGATACCCCGAAGAATAGGACCAGGGACATCATCTCCGGATCCGAAGCTCGGGCCAACCGCGGAGCCACTCCCAGGTAGACCGCGCCCCCCACCAGGATGGCGGGAATGATCGCCACCACGATCGCCAACAGCGGGCTCCAGTGCCAAGCGTAGTACAGCTCAAAGGCCAGGTAGGAACCCAGCATGACCAGATCGCCGTGGGCGAGGTTGACGATCCGGAGCGCTCCGAAGGTCAGGTTGAGCCCGATCGCCAGGTAGGCGTAGAAGATCCCGAACAGCACCCCGGCCACGATCGCGTACTCGAGTAGCATCGCGGAAGAGTACTCCTATTCCTGCTCACCACCCCCTTCGTGCCGAGGCCCTGGGTCAGCGCAGGGCCTCGGCCGTTGAGTCACGGTGCTGGGTAGACGACGCTGTGGGTTTTCTCGGCTGGCGGGTAGACGATCTCGGGCTTGGTGGTGCTGCCCGATGGGAACAGTTGCGAAACCGGCAGCAGCTCACCGGTCTGGGCGCCTTCGGAGTTGATTACGAAGCTGCCATCCAGGGTCTTGAGTTTGCCCGAGACTGAGGCTACCGCGTTGCGCAGTGCCAGCTGGCTCAGGCTGGTGGCGTGGTCAAGGGCGGCTTGGATCACGAGTCCAGTCTGGTAGCCGGCCACGTCACTAAAGCTGACGCTCGAGGGATCCGAGGGAGCGAACGCTCGCACGAAGGCGCTGGTGCCCAACCCCTCGTTGACAGTGTTGTAAGGCAGCGCCGGAGGGAGCTCGTAGGAGAAAGTGTCGGCGAGTCCCGCCTGGCCCACATTGCTCTCCACCACCGGAAACAGTAGGCCGGGATAGATGGTGAACACCATCGGGAACTTCACCCCGCCCGACTGCAACGCCTGCAGGAAGGGAATGTCGTTGGTGGCGTACCCGAGCTCCAGGACGGCGCCGGGGTTGGTGGCCTTGATGCTTTGGATCAGAGTGCCGTAGCTCG
>PKXE01000022.1 GCA_003132265.1 Candidatus Dormiibacterota bacterium
TCGTCGAACCAAGCAGGGGAAGGTACCATTCGGCAGCGGCTGGTTGAGGCGGACGTGATCGATTGCGTCGTCTACCTACCGTCGCAGCTCTTCTACTCGACCCAGATCGCGGTGTCGCTGTGGTTCCTAACGAGGAACAAACGTGCATACATCGCGAAGGATGGCATCGAACGCGGAGACCGTACGGGCAGGACGCTCTTCATTGACGCTCGTAACGTCGGAATCATGGTGGATCGAACTCATCGCGACTTGCGGAGCACAGACATCAATGCGATCACCTCAGCGTTCCACTCGTGGCGGGGNNCGCTACGCCCTCGTACCTGGTCGATACGTCGGCTTCGCGTCGCGTCCCTCGATCGGCCCACTCGATCGAGCGCAGCTTCTTAGCGACCTCGAAGAGATTGGCGCGCAGATAGAGATGGTGGAATCGCTGTCGCAATCGGCAATTGGAACGCTGCGGGCGGTGCTGAATGGCTGAACCCTATCTGAATTGTCCTCCCTCGTGGACGCGCGGAACACTGTCCCCCCATCCTGAAGCAGGGCTTATCCTTCGCGCAGAGAGCGGGGCGACCCCTTCAACTACGCAACCTGAGTACTGGGATGGAGACGTCGCTTGGCTGACCCCGAAGGAGGTTACTGACCTTGAAGGGTCCATCTATGTCTCCAGAACGCAGCGTGCCATCACCCGGGAAGGACTAGCCAGCTCTGCGGCGAAGCTGATGCCTCCGGGCACCGTCATGCTGACTAAGCGCGCCCCCGTTGGTGCTGTAGTGGTGAACACCGTGCCGATGGCGACGAACCAAGGCTTTCTCAACTTTACTTGTGGCCCGCTACTCCTGCCTGCATTTCTNNACAACCGGCCCTACCTCGACGCGGTTGCGAATGGATCTACCTATCCGGAACTTTACGCGTCCGACTTGGTGGAGTTCGAGATTGCGGTTCCTCCCCGTGAGTACCAGGAGCGCGTAATCGCTGCTCTGAACGCCTTTCAGATCGTTCTCGCGATGGAGTCATCTTTAGAACAGCTCGTTGTCACACCGGAAGACCTGTCGGCGGTACAGACCAAAGCCCGTAAGTTGCGGTCGTTACGCGAGACACTCTTACCCCTATTGGTATCTGGAGAGGTTGGGGTAGGCGACTTCGAAGCGAGTGAGGTAACTCTTGATGCAGTCCGAGCTTAGTCTGTGCAAGGCCAACGGCTGCCGACGCATCGCCGGTCACAGAGGGCGGCACAGCCGATACCCTGAGGCTTGGACCTTCTTCGCAGACAAGGATCGAAAGAAAATCGGGAAGGCTGGATTTGCTACTCCACGGGGTGGTTCTAAAGGCGCTTACCAGAATCACGTGGTACGAAGCAACAAGGTCATTGTGCCGTTTGAACGGCTAATTGATGCGAACCTAAGTCTCTACGAGAATGGCGGTGTTGTGCGCTTGTTCCCTGAGCAGTACTTCTCCGCGGCTGGAACTCCGCGAGCGGAGTTTGTCTTAGACGAGCCTCCGGTGGAGGTAGGCCGTAACGCGTTCGTGCTGTACCGGACCTATGCCGCGTTGAAAAAGTATCCCCCTCTCTCAGGGTGGCTGGTTCGAAGCTTGTCGCTACATGGAGTACCCGTAGAGGAGCGAGGTCGTGGTGCCGAGGATGCGGG
Organism: Candidatus Dormiibacterota bacterium; assembly: GCA_003132265.1. Taxonomy (GTDB): domain Bacteria; phylum Chloroflexota; class Dormibacteria; order Aeolococcales; family Bog-877; genus Bog-877. Next base: position 1,647 of record PKXE01000022.1, read on the forward strand.
GCATTACGTGCTTCGGCTCGCGAGCACCGGCGGCACCAAGCTGAAGCGGCNNATTCGCCCCGGAGTATGCTAACGAACAAGAGAACTACCTTGCGAAATGCGTCCTGGCATGGCTAATCATTACTGCACACAGCAGTCCGTACACAACCGCTCAGGCAGCTCAGCTTAGGTTGATATTGAAGGAGGCCAAACTAGCAGACTGCGGAAATTACGAGATCCGAGGGGTGATGCGCCACGGGCTCACCACGTGCCCATTGTGTCTTAGGGTGATCCGCTATCAGCAATTGCACACACTGGTGAGCTTTGATGAGGAGGTGGGCCTGGTAAACGCCGCGGTTCAGGTAGCAGGCGCCACGCGCTCAACAGAGGCAAATCTCTTCCACTNNCACTTCAGCACGTCGCTGGCGCTGTAGCCTGGGGTCATGCAAACTGCAATACACGGCTAGGGCAACGACTGTGCTACTCGCTGGCCGACCTACAAGAGATGGATCTGAAGGTGGGCATCCTGCGTGACGAGGAAATTGAGACGATCGGATGGATCTCGCAAGACTACTCAATGATTCGCTCGTCGATGGGTTCGGTCTGGATTCGGCTGTGTGACGATATGACCGCTGAGGAGCTTGCAGGTGTACCGCCGTCGCCGGGCACATCCCCCGATGAGGGCCTAGGACCTGAAGTCTGATGGGCGCGGGGTCATGGATTGCCGAGAGTGGGGTCGAGGAAGTGTGCCTCGATTATTTCCTGGATCTCGGCTGGGTCGTGGTGTACGGACCAGATATTGCTCCAGGTGAGGCGCGGGCGGAGCGTAGGAGCTATCGAGACGTTCTCCTGGAGGCTCGTCTCCGAGCCGCCATAGGACGTTTGAACCCGGGACTCCATCCATCGGACATCGATGGGGTCGTAGCCACTGTGCGACGCCCCGAAAGTGCGGATTTGCTCGCTGAGAACTGGCGGGTCTACAAGCTCCTGACGGGTGGGGTGCCAATCGAGCGGCGTGATGATAGCGGGGAGTTCCGACACGAGATCGCCTGGCTGGTGGACTTTGACCACCCGGACCGGAACGAATTCCTCGCGGTCAACCAGTACACGGTAGAGGGAGATCAGA
>PKXE01000112.1:0-148 GCA_003132265.1 Candidatus Dormiibacterota bacterium
CATCCTCTGCCAGCTCTGCGGGTTCGGCTGACACCGAACCGCCGAGTGTAGCGGCCAGTCCCAACCCGATCCCCGATCAGGACCCGAGCTCTCTCCGGGTGGGCTCGGTCACAGGTATCCGCGGGACGTTCCGAGCGGTTTATGCTGC
>PKXE01000112.1:213-5412 GCA_003132265.1 Candidatus Dormiibacterota bacterium
TCCACGGTCTCAAGCTGCCGGGCACGGGAGTCCCCGGAATGACCGCAGTTGGGACTTGGGTCAGCCCCGACGGGCGGACGTTCGCCGTTGAGCACCACCGTAGCCGGGGGGTCGTGGTACACCTTGAAGGCCAGCTCTACCAGCAGCTGATCGTCGGCTCGGACGATCCCCAGGGGCTCGCCGAGCGCCTGCGCTCGGCGGTCCGCACCAAGGCCACTTAGCTGAACTGCCCCCCTACGCAACCCTGAGCATGGGCATCGAAGTGAGTGCTGGCAGGGGTGGGAGCGCTAGATCCAGTGCCGCCGGCGGAAGAGATAGAGCTGGATCGCCAGCGACATAACCATGAGCAGGATCCCGCCGGCAAACGCCGGCCCGGACGGCTGCACCACCCTGGTCAGGTACCCAAAGTTCATCCCAAAGAATCCGGTCAGGAAGGTGAGCGGCAGGAACAGGCTGGCCATCACGGTCAGTGTTTTCACGGTCCCGTTCAGCCGGTTGGACACCGTCGATAGGTAGGTGTCCATGGCACCCGAGAGCAGGTCGCGGAGCGAGTCGACCGTCTCGTACTGGCGCACCAGGTGGTCGTACACGTCGCGGAAGTAGAGCGAGGAATCGGTGTCCGTCGGGTCTAGCGCCTGCGTCACCAGCCGCTGAAAAGCATCGCGCTGCGCTCCCAAAATGCGCCGGAGATCGGTGATGGTGTGCTTCAAGGTGGTGATTCTGGCAAGGTCCTCCTGATTGGCGATGGTGACCAATCGGTCCTCCAGAGCGTCCACCTCCTCATCGATGGCATCGAGGGCTGGGAAGGCGGAATCGACGATCGCCTGAGTCACCATGTAGGTCAGGAACATTGGCTTCCCCTGGGTCAGGGTCGAGTCGACCCCTAGCCGCCGCCGGACCTCCCCGAGGGCGGGGTTGGCATCCGCATGGACGGTGACCACCCACATGGGTGAGATGCACAGGTACTGCTGGTGGAGCAGTACCTGTTTCTTCGACCACTCAATGTGGACCAGGACCAGGAAGACGTAGCCGGGATAGTCCTCCCACTTGGGGCGCTGACCCCCATGGCGCATGTCCTCGATGGTGAGCTCGTGGATGCCGAACCCCGACTCCAGAAGCTCGAAGTCGGCCGCTTTGGGAGCCTGGATATCAAGCCAGAGGGGGCCACGCGTGGCTCTCAGGGCCTGCTTCAGCCGGCCGAGGTCACAGTTCTCCTCCAGCCCTTTCGCGGTGCTCAGCCAGTGCATGCAGGGACTCTAGCGGAGAGATGCCCACGGCCGAGATGGGGACACCGTTTCGGGGACCTCAGCCTCCGAGGTAAGACATCTCTGGTTTGCCCAGGGCAGCCGGCCGCTGGGTCTGGCTGGCGCGCAGCTCTGAGTAACGGTCGGCCCTGGCTGCCCAGAGCCCTCTCAACTCCTCGATCAGCTCCTGACGATCCACCCCAGCCCGCAGACGGGGGCGGAGGTCATGGCCCTGGCGGGCGAACAGGCAGGTGTGAAGCCTGCCGTCCGCGGTCAGCCGCAACCGAGAGCAATCGCCGCAAAAAGGGGCGGTCACCGAGCTGATGACGCCGACCTCCCCGGCACCATCTCGGTAGCGATACCTCTGGGCCACGTCAGCCGAGTGGTGGGGTTCAGCCCGCTCCAGCGGCCAGCTGGTGCCGATCAGCGCGAGCACCTCGGCGCTGGGAACCACCTCCTCCATCTTCCAACCATGGCTCTCCCCCACGTCCATGTATTCGATCAGACGCAGGACATGGCCATGGTCACGGGCGTAGTTCGCCAGCTCCAAGATCCCGCCCTCGTTGAGGCCGCGGCGAATGACCGCGTTCAGCTTGATGGGTCCGAGCCCCGCCTGGACCGCCGCCTCAATACCCTCCAGGACCGGCTCGATCGGCAGACCCACCCCGTTCATCAGTCGGAAGACCTCGGGATCTACCGAGTCCAGGCTGACCGTGACCCGCTGGAGGCCGGCCTGGGCCAGTTCCTCTGCCCACCTGGCGAGCAGGGCACCGTTGGTGGTCATAGCCAGATCGGAAACCCCCGGCAGCGCGGCCAGCATGCCGACCAGGGCGGGCAGATCGCGACGCAGCAGCGGTTCGCCGCCAGTGAGCCGCACCTTGGTGACCCCGAGAGAGCTGGCCGCCTCGACGACCCTGGTGATCTCCTCGAAGGCCAGAATCTCCGCGCGAGGCAGGAAGCGGAAGCCGGGCCCGAAGGTCTCCTTGGGCATGCAGTACCGGCAGCGGAAGTTGCAGCGGTCAGTGACCGAGACCCGCAGGTCGCGAAGCGGGCGTCCGAGCAGATCCCGGGTCGGTGTCACCGGATTCATCCTAGGCCGCGACGTCCAGGCAGGACGTCTGGAAACAAGAGAGGGCCAACCCGTCATGCTCAGCTAGTGGGCGACCGCCGCGCGGAGCGACTCTCGCAGGGATCCCATGGTGCTCATCACCGCGGTGGGCTCGTACCCGCAGTGGGCCATGCAGTTGGCGCACTTGGGATTCCGCCCTCTTCCGTACTTCTCCCACTCGGTGGTCTCCAAGAGCTCTTTGTAGGAACCGACGTAGCCATCGGACAGCAGGTAGCAGGGACGCTGCCAGCCAAAGATCGAGTAGCAGGGAATGCCCCAGGCGGTGCAGGAGAAGTCCACCTTACCTTCGAGGAAGTCCAGGAAGAGGGGCGAGTGGTTAAGCCGCCACTTCTTGCGGCGGCCGTCCGCGAAGGCCTCCTTGAAGATGGCCCGGGTGCGCTCCACTCCCATGAAGTGGTCCTGATCGGGGGCCTTCTCATAGGCGTAGGCCGGTGAGATCTGCATGTTGTCGACCTTCAGGTCGTCGTTGAGGAAGTCCAGCACGTCGCGGACCGACGTGGCATCGTCCTGGGTGAAGAAGGTGGTGTTGGTGGTCACCCGGAAGCCCCGGCTCTTGGCCTCCTTGATGGCCGCCACCGCCTTGTCGAACACCCCGTCGCGGCAGACAGAGGCGTCGTGGCGATCCTTGAGCCCGTCCATGTGAATCGACCAGGCAAAGTAGGGGTTGGGCTTGAAGAGGTCGAGCTTGTTCTCCATCAGGATCGCGTTGGTGCAGAGGTAGACGAACTTCTTGCGCTCCAACAGAGCCCCGACGATCTGACCGATCTCCTTATGCACCAGCGGCTCTCCGCCGGCGATCGACACCACCGGGGCTCCGCACTCCTCGATGGCGTCAATGCACTGCTGCACCGTCAGCCGCCGCCGGAGGATGTCATCGGGATGCTGGATCTTGCCGCAGCCGGCACACTCCAGGTTGCACTGGTAGAGCGGCTCCAACTGGAGCACCAAGGGGAACTTGTCGATGTGGCGCAGGCGCTGCGACATCAGATAGGCACCGACCCTGACCTTCTGTCGCAACGGAATTGACATGCGCTACCTCGTAAGTGCGGCCAGCTGCCCAGATATCGTTTAGGACTCTAAACCTTACAAGCGTTGTAGAGTCAAACGATGGCTCTGGTCAGTCCCCCGATGGGCTCCGACGGGGGCCTCCTCAAGATCGGCGAGGCCGCCACCCTCACCGGAGTCAGCCCCGGCCGGATCCGTCACTACCAGAGCCAGGGGCTGATCCAGCCGGCCCGGAGTCTCAGCGGCTACCGGTACTTCAGCGCCGACGACCTGGTGCGGATCCTGCAAATCGACCTCCTCCGCAGCTTGGGCATGGGTCTCAGCGACATTCGCAACTCCCTGCCCGGCCAGCTCCAGGAAGACTCCCTCCGGGCCGCCCTCAAGCGGCACCGTACGACCCTTCAAGCGGAACGGGATCGCCTGGGGCGCCTACTGGCTGCCGTCGATCTGGCCCTGGAGTCCGAGGATGCCAGCGCCGAGTCCGTGGCCACGCTGCTGGCGTCTGCTAATTCCACCCCACGGGACAGCCTCGGAATTTTTGGCCGGCTCAGTAAGCCCCTCTCGGAGGAGGCAGCAGGGATCTACCAGGAGATCCTGGGCGGGGGCTGGGGGCTCCCGGTACCCTCGATCTTCGGTCGGATGCTGCTGCCCGCCGCCGTCACTGAGCTGCTGGAGCAGGTCGCCCACGCCGAGGGCTACCAGGAGCTATTCCGCCGAGTCCGCGACCTAGCGGTGGCCATCCTGCAGCTGTCCTCCCCTCCCTCACCGGGCCCATCCCATCCCCAGAAGCTGGCCTTGGACTGGCTGGAGAGCCTGACCCGCGATCCCCTCCCGGAAGAAGTCCAGTCGGCGCTCGATCAGACCATTCCGCGGATTCGGGAACTGGAGGTTCTGAACCAGGGATTTCAGCTGTGGGCCGAGTCCATCTCGCCCCCGGCCGCCGAGGTGCTGCGCTCCCTGGAGGAGGAGGTTGAGCGCCGAGCGCTGATGGTGCTGGGGGTCCTGGTCGCGATACCGCAGCGCCGCCGGCCAGCCCGCAAGGGAACCGTTCGTCGCTGAGTTTGCTATACCCCTGGGGGGTATGCTGGCATGAGTCTCCTGTCCCCGGAGTTTTTCGGTGGATACGCACATATTGGAACTGCTGGCCTCNNTTCTCTCGCTGCTCCGAGCGACCGGCTTCGGCGCCGCGTCCTCCTCCTGCTCCTACGCATCCGCCGCGATGGCCAAGTCCCTGTTTTCCGAGGGGGCGAGCTTCGTGACCGCGATGGTCTTCATGTTCGCCTCGACCAACCTTGTGATCGTGCTCGGGATCGTGCTAGCGGTGCTGATCGGCTGGCAGTTCACCGCAAGCGAGTTGTTCGGCGGCCTCCTGATGATCGTTCTCTTCGTCATCACGGCCAGGGCGACCCTGCCCGCGTCACTGATCGAAGAGGCTCGCCATCGACTCCGGACGGCGGCCGAGGTTTCAGGAGCGAGCCCTTCGGCACCGCCGTCCGACTCACGCTGGCGGGCAAGGCTGCGCTCGGGGGCCCTCTGGAGGGCGGCAGCGGGCTCCGCGTTCGCCGACCCTCCGGATGCTGCGCAAGGAGATCGCTGGCGGCTTCCTGGTGGCGGGGTTCCTCGCCGCACTGGTGCTGGCCGGGGCCTGGCAGGACCTGTTCTTGACCGGCCACGGCTTGGTCTCGTCGGTCGAGAACGCCCCATCGGTCCGCTCATCGCCATGCTCAGCTTCGTCTGCTCAGTCGGCAACGTTCCACTCGCCGCCGCTCTCTGGAAGGGGGGGATGAGCTGCGGCGGAGTGGCCAGCTTCCTCTCCGCCGA